>CAVAWW010000013.1:0-39900 GCA_963592475.1 bacterium | reverse complement strand
GTGCTGATTTGTAATATTATGATGGCCGTTTGTCATCGGTATTTATACCTACAAATCCCAATTTGCCGAACTGACAAATGCCCCGCTTTTATACACCTTGCAATAACATAAACCCCGACCTATGAACCATAGGCCGGGGTTGCGTCTTATGAAAACTTTGCTGAAATTTGGATATCTTTTAGTCCTCTTTGTCTTCTTCGTTCTCTTCTTTCGGCTCTTCGACCTTCACTGAGATCTCTATAACTCTGCGCTGTTCAACGTCGGTGACGGTGACGGAAAGATTTTTGTATTCAAATGTGTCGCCGATTTCAGCCATTTTGCCGAGCTGTTCGAGCACCCAGCCGCCGACCGATACGGATTCGGACTCCTCGTCCTCCTCCATGTCGAAATATTCAAACATCTTGTCTAGCTGCGCGCCGCCGAGCACTTTTACCGTGCCGTCGGGCTGGGGAGAGAAGTCCTCAATAACTTCGTCGTTTTCGTCCCATATCTCGCCGACAAGCTCTTCGAGAATGTCCTCCATGGTCACTATGCCGAGCGTGCCGCCGAACTCGTCCGCGACAACCGCCATGTGCGTCTTTTTCTGCTGCATGAGTTTGAGCAGTTCGCTTATCTGCATCTGCTTTGCTATGTAGACGGTCTTTTTGATTATCGAAGATATCGGCTGCTTCTTCGTGAGCACATATTTGTTGAAGTCCCTGATGTGAATGAAGCCGATTATATCATCTGTGTCGTCCGAATAGACCGGCAGGCGCGAGAAGCCGGAGTCGTTGAACACCGAGGCTATTTTTTCGACGCTGTCGTCCTTTGAAACGGCAATGACATCGACTCGCGGGGTCAGGATATCGCCGACGGGACATTCGTAAAATGAGATAGCCGAGCGGATAAGATCGCTCTCGTCCTCGTCGAGTCCGCCGCCGGACTCCGCCTCGTCAACGATGTTCAAAAGCTCGTCGCCGGTTATCGTGTCGTCCTTCTTGAATTTAAAAATTTTGCTCAGGAGCTTCTTCCAAAGCATGAAAAACGCCACGGCGGGAGTCAATATGACAGTAATCGCCCTCAGGAACGGCGTCGCGAACATCGCGTATTTTTCGGGCATCTCTTTTGCGAGCGTCTTCGGCGTGACCTCGCCGAAGATGAGCAGGAGCACGGTCATTATTATCGTCGAGACCGTCGGACCCTTGCTCTCGTTTAGGAGCTTGATGAAAAGCACCGTCGCCACGGACGATGCCGTGATGTTGACAATATTGTTTCCGACAAGTACGGTGGAGAGCAGCTTGTCGTAGTTCTCCGCCATCTTGTATGCCTTGGCGGCTTTTTTGTTGCCGTCGTCAGCCATGGTCTTGAGTCTTATCTTGTTGAGGGAAGTGAAAGCGGTTTCGGATGCCGAGAAAAATGCCGAGAACAGTATGAGCAGAACGAGGCATGCTATCTGCACCCAACTTCCGGTAGTCAAAATGATTCCTCCAGTTGCGTTTTACGCATATGTATATTAAATATAACTATATCATACTCTATTTGTTATTGCAAGAAAAAGCCGCATCCGGGTGAATGCGGCTTTTAAATATAACTATTACAGAGCTATCATGTCGCGCAGCTCGGACGCGAGGTCTGCGGCGAGGCGGGTGCCGTTTATGAGGGCGCGCTTCGGCAGTTTCGCGATGAATCCGTCGTCCTCGAGGGTGACATCGCCCGTGTAGTTTATGTCGTGGAGCGCCTGCGCGATAGCCTTCCAGTCGAGCTTGCAGGTGAAGGGCGGCATGTGCAGATCCTCCATATAGTTGTTGTCGTGGACGTGCAGCGCCGTAAGTCTTTTGTGACCGAGCACCCTTATCGCGTGCGCCGCGTCGTCGCCGACAAGGCCGCTGTGGCCGAGGTCGAGGCAGACCGTGAAATATCTCGGGTCGAGCGCGTCATAGTATTCGGCGAGCTGCTCGCCGTAGCTGCACACATTTGCGAGCATGACATGGCGGCGGTCGTCGTGGCCGAACATATTCTCGAGCGCTATCTTCGTGCCGAACTCCTCGCACAGGGGCTTGAGTGAATTGTAAAAATCGATGTTGAACTGCTTCTGATCCACGCCGTCCGGGCAGGCGGTCGGGTGGACTATTATCTGGCTCGCGCCTATCTTGCCCGCGATGCGGATAGAGAGCTTCAATTTTTCGTAGACGAATTTGTTGTATTCCTCGTTGCCGAAACGGTAGCTCGGGAACGGCGCGTGAGCCTGATTGAACGGGAGCGAATATTTTTCGCTCGACTCCAAAAGCTTGCCGACAAGCTCATCCTCGCTCATGTTGCCGAGCACGCTCTCAAACGAGCTGTTCATATAGAACATCGAAAAATCGAGCGCGTCGAAGCCCGCCTCTTTGAATATTTTCATGCCCTCGTCAATGCCGAAAGCCGGAAAAATAATGTCTGTCTGTGTTGATATTCTCATACTGCGTACCGCCTTGTAAGTCATTTTGATATTATTATATCAGAGAGTTTTTGGATATACAATATCAATGTCCCAAATATGGTATAGCAAATTTCTGCGGATGTGATATAATCTTTGTGTGAAATCTTTCTGACGGAGGTTTGAAATGCTGCGACTGATACTTTCGCCCTCGGTGGGCGGCACCGCAGGATATCTCTATGATACGGCGGCTTCGATCGCTTCTTCGGGCGGCGAGGCTGTGCTTATAGTGCCCGAACAGTATTCCTTTGCCGCCGAGCGCATAGTGCTCGAACGCCTTGGAACGGCTGACGCCCAGCGCGTAGAAGTGCTGAGCTTCACGCGCCTTGCGAATACTGTGTTTAACGCCGTCGGCTGGGACAAGGGCAAGTGCTTAAATGAGGCGGGAAAAATACTTCTGATGAGCCGCGCCCTCGAACAGTGCGCCGATAAACTGAATGTCTATTCCCGCAGCGTGGACAGCCCGGCGGTCGTGCGCGAGCTGCTGAGTCTCAACGAGGAATTCTGCCAGTGCGCGATATCCCCCGAGGATATGACCGCCGCTATGAACAACATGGAGGACGGGCTGCTGAAAAGCAAACTCGCCGATATTTCGCTCGTTTTCTCGGTCTACGATTCTTTTGTCTCCGACGGCTGGCTTGACGACAGCCGCATACTGACCCGCCTCAAAGACAAAATTCTCGAAAGCGGATATTTCAAAAATAAAACAGTGTTCTTCGACTCTTTCCGCGGCTTCACCGCGCAGGAGTTCGGAGTCATAGGAAAGATACTAACCCAGGCAGACGATGTTTATGCCGCGCTGACTGCGCCCGATCTTGTCGAGCGGGACAGTGACGATATATTCTATCATACAAAAAATACTGCAAAGAAGCTCATTAAACTCGCGAACAGTGTCGGCGTGCCATGCGCAAAGCCCGTTGTTATCAATGACCCGAACGGCGATCCCGCGCTCGATGCGTTTGCAAGTGACTTCCTGAGCCCCGAGGCGGATATGTTCTCCGGTGCGTGCGACAGTATATCTATAGTCGCGTCGCCAGATATCCGCAGCGAGTGTGCCTATGCCGCGGCGCATATAAAGCGAATGCTCAGAACCGGCGAATACCGAAGCCGTGATATCGCGGTTATCGTGCGCGACGAAGCTTCATATATCCGCCCGATGCTGACCGCGCTCGCAAAATGCGGCGTGCCCGTGTTCGAGGACAGACGTCAGCCTATTATAAATCAACCGCTGATGACGCTCGTTCGCGCCGCGCTGAAAATAGCCGACACGGGCTTCGACACCGACAGCGTTCTGCGCGCTTTGAAAACCGGTCTCTGTCCGCTTGCGGCGGATGAGATATCGGATATTGAAAACTACACTTATCTCTGGCAGATAAACGGCTCGGGCTGGCTGAAAAAATGGGAGTCGAGCCCCGACGGATTCGGCGAGATGACCGAAAACGCAGCGGCGGAGCTTGAGAGGCTGAACGCCCTGCGCGAAAAGGCGGTTGAACCGTTTGCAAAGTTCAGAGGCAAGCTCAAAGATAACGACGGCGAGGGCTGCGCAAAGGCTGTGTTCGAGCTGCTGTGCGAGCTCGATACGGCACAGAGACTCAAAGACCTCGCGATTTATCTCGAGGATTCGGGCGAAAATGTGCTCGCTCTCGAGACGGAGCGGCTCTGGGACACCCTCTGCTCTCTGCTCGATGTCGCGGCGCAGACGCTCGGCAAGACCCCGGTAAAAGCCTCGCGCTTTTCGAGACTTTTTGATCTCATGCTCTCCACTGTCACCCTCGGCGAGATACCCCATTCCCTCGAAGAGGTTACAATAGGCTCGGCGCAGAGAATAAGACCCATCGCGCCAAAGGCGGTGTTCGTCCTCGGTGCAAACGCGGGAAAACTGCCGCTGAATCCCGTTCAGGGCGGTATGCTCAACGCCGGCGAGCGCGAACGCCTCGCGCAGGCGGGCATAGAGACCGCGATATACGGCGAGGACAGAGTCGCCGAAGAGCGATTTATCGCCTACACCGCATGCTGCTGCGCAAAAGAGAAGCTGATAGTCAGTTATTCTTCAAAGAGCGCGCAGGGCGAAGAACTCAGCGAATCGGAGATAATCACTTTCATCCGCGAGCACTTCCCGCAGGTGCATCAGACCGACACGCTCACGGCGGACAAAATCGACCTTGTTGAGGGGAAGAAGCCCGCGTTCGAGCTGACGGCAGCACTGATGCGAAACGGCGGCGAGCTCTATGAATCGCTGAGAAAATATTTTGAAAAAGATGCCGATTATTCCGGCAGACTCGCGTCGCTCGACAGCGCGGCGGAGGGGAGAACCTTCAAGATAGACAGTCGCGAGACGGCGACGCGCCTTTTCGGCATGAACATGAATATCTCGCCCTCGCGGGCTGAGACATATTACCGCTGCCCGTTTTCTTATTACTGCCGCTACGGCTTGAAGCTTCAGGAGAACAAGAGCGCGACATTCGACCCGCTTCAGAAAGGCACGGTCATACATTTCGTGCTCGAACAGCTGCTCAGCGAGTTCAGCGCGCAGGAGCTCTCCGAGCTCGATCCCGATGAACGCTATGAAAAAATACGCGGATATCTGGACTCTTATCTCGAACGCTTCCTTGACCGCTCGCAGAGGTCTAAACGGTTCCTCTATCTCTATGAACGCCTCGCGCGCAGCATAGATGCGGTCGCGGCGCGGCTTGCGGACGAGTTCAAAAACTGCGAATTCCGCCCGATCGATCTCGAACTTGATATATCGCATAACGGCACGATAAAGCCGTATAATCTGAAAATACCCTCCGGCGGACACATCAATATTTCCGGCAAGGTGGACAGAGTCGATCTCGCAGAGATAGACGGAGAGCCGTATGTCAGAGTCATAGATTACAAGTCGTCGGGCAAGTCCTTTGACGTTTCCGATGTGCTCAACGGACTCAATATGCAGATGCTTATATATCTTTTCACGCTCGTGAGCAACGGAAAGGCTCGCTACGGCGATGCGATTCCCGCAGGGGTGCTCTATATGCCTGCAAAGGCATCTGCCTTTACAGCCGAGAGGGGCAAAGACCTCAGCAAACAGGGCAATCCGAACGACAAAAAAATGCAGGGCTTCGTGCTCGAAAACGCCGATGTCATAGTCGCCATGGAGCATGACGGCGACGGTGTGTATATCCCGGCAAGAATTGATAAGGACGGCAATATAAAGGGCAAGACCCTCGACCTCAGAGAGCTGTCAAAGCTTTGGGACACAGTTGACGAAAACCTTGTAAACATGGGTGAAGAGCTGCATCGCGGCTCGATTTCCGCGCTCCCGGTGCAGGGCAAAAACTACAAGGAAATCTGCTCGAAATGCGAATATTGGAACATCTGCACGCATGAAAATAATATGCCTGCAAGAGAATTGGACGATAACCGAAAACTCGGAGAGGGGGATGAAGAATGGGAGTCGACTGGACGACTGATCAGCAGCACGCGATAGAGTGCTGTAAAGGTTCTGTACTTGTCAGCGCTGCGGCAGGTTCGGGCAAGACAACAGTGCTCGTCGAGCGCGTTATCCGCCGCCTGACGGACGAAGATAACCCCTGCTCGGCGGAGAATCTGCTGATAGTTACATTCACCCGCTCCGCCACCGCGCAGATGCGCGAGAAGATAGGCGCGGCGATACTTAAACGCCTTTCAGAGGATCCGACGGACAGACATCTTCGCCGCCAGTATATGCTCCTGCCGTTTGCGAAGATATGCACTATTGACAGCTTCTGCAACGACCTTGTGCGCGAGAATTTCCACGCACTCGGCATATCCCCGGACTATTCGCTGCTCGACAACGAGACGGCGGTCATAATGAAAAACGATGTCTGCGAGGCAATGCTCGAGCGGGCATACGAAGAGGATTCGGACGGCAGCTTTTCGGGACTCAGCGACATGATGTCCTCCGGCAGCAGCGACGAGGATTTCGCGAAGCTGATAATCAAAATGTATGATATTTCGACCGCTTATCCGTTCCCTGATTTGTGGCTCGATTCGCTTATTGGGGAGTATTCTCAGCCCGATATCAACAAGAGCTGCTGGGGCGGTATAATAAAAAAATATGTCTGCGATATGCTCGACTACTGCGTGTCATCAAGCAATGATATGATGACCGCCATGGAGTCAGATCCTATTGTCGCGGACGCCTACGGCGCGGCGGTGCAGAGTGATATAAATATGTACGCCGAGCTTCGCGAAAAAGTCAACAGAGACTGGGACGAGGCTCTCGAAGCATTTAACACGGTCAAATATATGGGTCTCGGGCGCGTGCCGAAGGGTTATGAGAGCGAGACGAAAAACGCGGTCATGACCGCCCGCAAAAAGCTCAAGGATCTGTTGAAAAAAGTACCTAATATTATGTGCGTCTCATCCGGAGAACATGCCGAAGATGTGCGCCTGATGCGCGGCCCCGTGACGAAGCTTATCGAACTCGTCAAGCAGTTCGGCAGGGAATATTCCGCCGAAAAAGATAAAATGAACTCCGCCGATTTCTCAGATATTCTGCACCGCGCACTCAATTTGCTCGCGGTTTCCGACGGCAGCGGCGGATATATAAAAACCGATCTTGCGCGCGAGCTTTCATCGCATTATGTCGAGATACTCGTCGACGAGTATCAGGATATAAACGAAGCGCAAGATATGATATTCAGAGCGATATCTGCCGACGAGAACAATCTGTTCACTGTCGGCGATGTCAAGCAGAGCATATACAGATTCCGTCAGGCAATGCCGGAGATATTCCTGCGCCGCCGCAGCACAACACACAGCTTCGAGAGCGGGGAATATCCCCTTGGCATAACCCTCGGCTCGAATTTCCGAAGCCGTGTGGGAGTCACCTCGTGCGTCAACTATATCTTCCGCCAGCTGATGAGCACGGAGGCGGGCGAGCTCGAATATGACGACTCCGAGGCACTCAACGCTGCCGCGAAATATCCCGAGCGCGATACTCCGGACTGCGAGCTGCATGTCGTGACGGACAAGGGCAACAGAGCCGATACGCTCGAAGCGCAGGCTCGCTATGTTGCGAGATATATTGACCGCACGGTCAGAGAGGGAAAAACGCTCGTCACAAAGGGCGGCGCTCTGCGTCCCGCATCCTACGGCGACTTCTGCATTCTCCTGCGCACGGCAAAAAATGTTTCTTCGGTCTATGCCAATGCTCTCTCCGAGCGCGGCATACCGGTTTTCTCCCCGGAGACCGGCGGATTCTTTGAGGCCGCCGAGATAAGCTTTATACTCTCGCTCCTGCGCGTGCTCGACAATCCCGTGCAGGATATACCGCTCGCGGCTGTCATGCTCTCTCCGCTGTTCGGCTTCAGCGCGGGCGAGCTTGCGGATATACGCGCCTCGGCGAAAGAACGCCTGGAGGCGGGCGAGGCTGAGCCGCTCTATCGCAGCGTCGCCGCGTCGGCTGACGAGGGCAATGAAAAAGCGGCGGCATTCCTCAAAAAGATAGAATCCCTGCGCAGACTGTCGCTGACTCTGAGCGCAGGCGAGCTCGTCCGCAGAGTGTGCGAGGAGACGGGCTTCGACGCTATCGTCGGCGCGATGCCGGACGGCGAACGCCGCAGGCTCAATGTCGGTCTGCTGTGCGATTATGCCGAAAAATATGAGGCGGCGGGTAATCTCGGACTTAGCGGATTTATAAGATTTATAGATAAGGTCGCGCGCACGAGCGGCGATCTGGCGACTGCCGCGCGCCCGTCCGAAAACGCGGATATCGTCCGCATAATGACCGTCCATCAGAGCAAGGGACTCGAATTCCCGATATGTATTCTCGCCGATATGCAGCATGCGTTCAACGAGCGGGACAACACCGAATCAGTGCTCATAAGCTCGTCTGCGGGGCTCGGCATGAAGAGGCGCACGGAGGACGGAATCAGCGTTTATGATACCGCTTCGCGCCGCGCCGCAGTCATTACTTCCGAGCGCATGGGACGCAGCGAGGAGATGCGCGTGCTTTATGTTGCGCTGACGAGAGCAAAAGAAAATCTCATTATGGTCACATCCGTCCCGAACCCCGAAAAGGGACTCGCGAAGGTTGCCGTCGAATGCGGAATAGGGGAGCGGGCGAACCCGTTCGCCGTGCTCAGAATGAACAACTTCTCAGACCTTGTGCTCACGGCGCTCATGCGCCATCCCGCCGCAGATGAGCTTCGAAAATTATCCGGCATCGATGTCCCGACATTTCTGCCCGAAAAAGACAGATTCAAGCTCAAAGTTGTCGTCAGCGATTCGGAAAGCTTCATGACAGAATCCGCAAATGAGCAGAAAGCAGCCGCAAATCCCGTATTCTTCGGCGAAGTTTGCAAACGGCTCGATTATTCCGACCCGCGGTCGGTGCTCTCGTCCGTGCCCGCGAAGCGCGCCGCATCGGACGGCTCTGAGCGCGGCATAAACCGCGAATATTTCGCCTCATCACGTCCGGCGTTCATGAGCTCGGGCGGACTGACCCCGGCTCAGCGCGGCACGGCTACGCACAAATTCATGCAGTTTTCAAATTACGCTGCGGCGCGCGCCGACATTGAATCCGAACTCGCGCGGCTCGTCGACGGCGGCTTCCTCTCGGAAGAGGAGGGCAAAGCTGTTAATATCAGCGCGGCAAAACGGTTCTTTATGTCGTCGCTTGCAGAGAGAATATTCGCCTCCGATAACGTCATGCGCGAGAAAAAATTTGCAGCGCTCTTCCCGGCAAAGTTTTTCTATCCTGAGCTGACGGGCGAAGCGGCGGAAGAAAAAATCGTCGTTCAGGGCATTGCGGACTGCGTGTTCGTCGAGGACGGGGAGCTCGTTATTGTCGATTATAAAACCGACACGGGCGTTGACGCCGAGGCTCTGCTCGACCGATATTCGGCTCAGCTTGAGATATACCGCGAGGCACTCTCGCAGGCGCTCGGTATGCCCGTCAAAGAGACGCTTTTGTACTCATTTTTCATGAATTCGACCGTTAAAGTCGGAACAGTTTAAAAAATATGAAAAAAGGGCTTGCATTTTTGCCCCGCGTATGATAAAATTTCGTTTGCTAAGCTTAAAGACAAAGTTATATGCAGATAATCCGAAAGAGGTGACAATAATGAAGGAAGGAATCCATCCTAAGTACGAGCCCACTGAGGTCCGCTGCGCTTGCGGCGAGGTCATCAAGACTTCTTCCACCAAGCAGGATCTTCGTGTCGATATTTGCTCAAAGTGCCATCCGTTCTTCACCGGCAAGCAGAAGCTCGTCGATACCGGCGGACGCGTTGACCGCTTCAAGAAGCGTTTCAACATGACAGAGGACAAGAAATAATCATCCTATGAGAGATATGAGCTGCCTTTTCGGCGGCTCATTTTTCTATCTTAAAAATGCGTCATGCGTTGCACTATCCAAGCATTGTTAACAATATATTTCTCAAAAAGACTTGTAATAATTGCTCGGCGGCGTTATAATATTTGTAATCATTTTGTAATATTTTTAAGGGGGCGAAGCAATGTCGGGAAAGAAAAAGGGCAATATTGCCAATCCTGATTTGCACAGCTCAGAGTCGCCCGCAAAGGACGGGAACGAGCTTAAAAACAGAATAAATGAAACTGCAAAGTATTCGGAGCTTTTTGAGAAGATAGATGTCGACAGCGATTATGACGATATCCTCGCAACATATGAGAAAACTCTCGACAAGCGCACCAGAGCCGCTATAAAAAAAGCCGGCGGTGTCGCTGACGAAGAAGAGTCCGTTGACGAAAATGTGATGATAGAGGCGGACGAAATAGTTTCGGATGCCGATTCTGCGGCGCAGCCCGAAGTGCAGGAAACTGCGGAAGACAAGCCCGCGAAGAAGAAAGAAAAGGCTCATAAGGGCGATGTCGGAGCCGTACTTTATTCTTATATTGCGGCGCTCGGACTTTCGGTGGGCACAACTTTTAAAAAGATGCTCGCGAAGCCTAAGAAGCTCGGCAGAAGTATCGTCGGATTTTTGAAATACTTTTTCCGTTTCATCTGGCTCGGATTCAAGAAGTTTATCCACATCATTTCTCATACATTCGTTGAGCAGGTCAAGGACTTCAGGCGCGATGTGCGCTCGGCTATGAATTATCTCAGGCAGAGCCGCCATAGGCCGAAAACACTGTTCCCGATACTCGGGCACTATGTGAAGAAGGCTTTCACCACCCATACGCAGATGTTCAAGACCATAGCGAACTTTGCTCTGCCAGTTGCCGCAGTGATCGCTTTCGTGCTGACCGTCAACTATTGGAGCAGCGTCACGTTCGCTCTCAAGGTCAGCTACGACAACAAGGAGCTCGGCTATATCTCCGATGAGTCGGTGTATAACGAGGCTCAGAGTGCCGCAAAGGCGAGAATGACGACTACAAAGACGGATTCCTCCGCGAAGCTCGATGATCCGACCTATGAGCTCTCGCTCGTCAACGTCAACAAGCTTGTCGATTCTTCGATACTCTGCGACAGAATAATCGAAAATTCCGAGAGCAATGTCACAAACGCCTGCGGAATTTATATCGATGACGAGTTTATATGTTCCGTCAAGAACGAGACGGATGCAACGAGCGTGTTCAATGCTATTCTTGAAAAGCACAAGGTGACCGACAGCAACAGCTTTGTCGATTTCGTCGAGAAGGTCGAGTATGTCCAGGGACTCTATCCCGACGACCCGAAGACCATGTGGGACGCATCGAAGCTCAAAAAGCAGCTTGAACAGACTAAGCAGGCGAAAAAGACCTACACCGTCAAGGACGGCGATACTATATACGGCATAGCGGTCGCGAACGGGCTGACCGAAAAGCAGCTCATGGCGCTCAACCCCGATATGGGCGAGTATATCCACACCGGCGATCAGATAGTGGTTTCAAACGAGGTCAACTATGTCCGCGTCAAGGTCATGAGAACCGAGACAAGAACGGTCGAGGTCGATTACGACACCGAAAAGACCAATGACGCTTCGATGTTCAAGGGTACTACCCGCGTCACCCGAAAGGGCGAAAAGGGCGAGGATACGATAACTGAGCTTGTAACATATATCGACGGTCAGCGCGTCACTTCGCAGGAGGTCTCGCGCGTCAGGACGAAAGAGCCAGTGACCGAAAAGAAGCTTATAGGCACGAAGTCGACACGCGTCAGCGGCGGATATAATGTCAAGGTTTCCGGACGCGGCTTTGTGTGGCCTGCACCCGCGTGTACATTCGTCAGCTCGCCTTACGGCTGGAGAACCCTGCGCGGTTACAGCGACTTCCACACCGGCGTCGACCTCACTCTTCCCGGCGGCGGCTCGAGCGGAGCGGTCATAGTCGCATCCCTCGACGGTACTGTCGAGAGCGTGCGCCGAAGCAATTCCGGCTACGGTCACTGCATCGTTATAAACCACGGCGGCGGAGTCAAGACAAGATATGCCCACTGCCTCGCAGGCTCTATCTCTGTGAGCGTCGGACAGCACGTCAGCGCAGGACAGGCGATAGCGCGAGTCGGCAGCACCGGCAACGTCACGGGTCCGCATCTCCACTTCGAGATAATCATAAACGGCAGCACGGTAAACCCGCTGCCCTATATCAGATAAAATTTTCCCCGCACCGAAAGGCGCGGGGATTTTTTATAAGATGACGAATCCTGCTCAATTTTTCGTGGCGGGATTTTTTGCCGTGCGCTTTATTTTTATCTGTCGTGAAGTTTAACGAGTACCCGTCGATGAATAAAAAACGGCTCCCCATCAGGAGAGCCGTATAAATATGAGTTTTTGTCATTGAGCCTCGGCGGTAGTTATGGTTTTCGCTATCTCAACCACGCTGTCAAAATCGGTTTCAAAATACATCATGTACTGGGTCAAATCATCAAGATATGTTATAGATGAAAAATCATTTTGCTCTACTACATAAACCGTTAAGCCGTTTACCGACAGCTCCTCGGTTCTGCTTTGGCTGTTAGTGTTGCGAAAATCAATTTCAAGGATGTATTCCTCTGAATAATATTTCCTTATGGATATCCTGCCGGATAATTTGTTTGCGCTGTATGATAAAGATGTAGCTTTCATCCCTTCAATATTGTCTTCATATATTTCGTTATACATGCAGTCGCTTGAGAAGAACATTGCCGGCAGCTTCGGGTCGGCAATATCATGCTTCTTCAACTCCTCGGCAACCTCGGTTCCGGGCATGCCGTCATCCTCTTTCGGCTTGTCGAAATGAACTCTTATGTGGTCTTCATAGAAAGAAAACGCGTTGCTTTTTGCTTTCTCGTCCGTTGCGATGCCCGCGACTCCCATGGCGACAAGCAGCAGCGCCGCCGTCGCGGCTATTATCAATATCTTTTTCGCCTTGCCGCCGAAGCGATGCTTTTTCGGCTTTTTCGTATCCGTTTCGGTCTTTTCATCTTTGCCGTTATTGCTCTCAGCCTTGTTGATATAGTAAAGGCAGTATTCAATCAGATCCGGATCCATCTCGGATTCGTCTTTTTGCAGTTCTTCTTCGATTATATTTTCAAGCTCTTCAACCGTGAGCTCAAGTGAGTCGTCATTCAGAATTTTCATGAATTCACTGTTCGTCATGTTAATTTCCTCCTTGCATATATAGTGTGCGAATTTCAAAAAGGTTACAGAAAAAGTTAAATTTTTTGTTTCTCTATCTCTTCGTTTGAGAGAAGCACTATCTTTTTTCGCACCCTGAAAAGCTTCTGCTTGACGTTTGTCTCGGAAATGCCGCGTTTTTCGGCGATATCTTTTATCTTCATGTGCTTCACATAAAAATCCTCGACCAGCGACTGCTCGTCGGCGTTGAGACGCTTTAATACACTGTCCTTCATGTCGGTCACAAGCTCGTCGGGAATGTCCGAAAAATCGTGTATATCAAGTGAAGAAAATTCCATTACGGTTTCATAGCGTATGATTTTATTTATGTGTTCAGATTCTCTTTTTCTGTTTTTATATTCGTTTTTTATCTTGTTGTTTGCAACAGAGGTGAGCCACGCCTTTGGATTACGGATCTCCGTCCCGGCGCGCTTGGCTTCGAGCAGCGCCATGAAAACATCCTGGACGCAGTCCTCAACGTAGTCGGGCGAGTCTTTGAGCTGAAATCTGCAAAAACTCTTTATGTATTCTCGGTAAAGATGCCAGAGCCGCTTGCATTCTTCTGTGATTTCATCTTTCTCCAAAATATCCAATTTCAAATCATCCCCTATATATTTTCTCGGCGTCAGCTTTGCTGCACATAGAGCGGAGCGCCGTGGGTTTATTATACTATAGATAGGCTGATTGGGCAATAAACATGGAGGATTTTGTCGGTAAAGTGGTGAAAAATGGGGAGTTGTCTATAACTTGAGCCATAGCAAAGTGAAATCGCATTACCCAACTGTTTTTTATAATCGGGCTTTCAATAGCCGCGGCGCGAATTTTCAGGGGGTGAGTTGTAGGGGTCGGCGACCTCGACGACCCTTTGACGCGTGAGCGTCACGGTGTTTTTTGGAGATGATGCAAGTAAAGCGATCCTTTAGTTACTTGCCGCTATTATAGATTTTAAAAGCAGGCGAACAAAGTTCGCCACTACGGTCTGTAAAATAAACTTTTGCGAGAATATCGTGCCGCTTGCGCGGCAGCGGTGCGTCGAGTCGCCGCACCCTACAAGCTGCGTGTCAATAAATTAATGCAAATTTTGCGTGCGAATGATATCTGCCACTGTCGCATACTATATTACTTTGAGCGACAGCGAAACAACCCTCAGTCTCAGTTTATGCCAAGCCAGTTCCCCTTGCAGGAACGCCTAAATGGATTTTGCGGCAAATCCCAATTTGCATATTTTTTTCCTACTCAATTGCCAAAAATAAAACAGCCGCAGCAAAATTGCTGTGGCTGTCCGTTTTTATGATATTGTTTCTTATTCCGAAGCTGCCGTAGCGTCAAAATCGAGTCCGGAATTCGGATTCTGGCAGTATTTCATCGAAGCCTTGTAGAACCAGATGTATTCGCCGTCGCTGACAGTGACATTTGTAGCCTTGGTTATGCGCGTTTCAGCGATTCTCGCGGAGTCTGTGGCATCCGTTGAATTTTTGTAGACCGCGTAGTAGCTTTTTCCGCTGCCGTCCGGGGTTATTGTATATGTGCCGGCCTTTATGTCCTTGCCGACCTTGTACATTGCGGGAGTCGTGCCGTCGCAGCCTATCGAAGCCATGTCGTGCGAAGCGACGTCATAGAGCTCGCAGCCCGTGATGTGGACATATCCGTCTTTTGACAGCGTATAATAGATCGAGACATCGACCATCTTGAAATCGCTTGCAACATTCTGAACATAGGGGTTAACGCTCTTCTTGAAGCTGAGTCCGCCGTATGCGCCGGAGGCCTTCTTGATTATGTATTCGCCCTTCTGAATATCTCTGCCTATCTTGTATGTGCCGGGGGCATATTTGCCGTTGACTGCCTTGGGGTGCTCGCTGGCGGTGTTGATGAACTTGCAGCCGCTGATGTAGAGCTCGTAGCCGCTCTCAAGAGTAACGAGCGTATGCGTGCCGTCTATCGTTATGTCATAGGCGAGGGGCTGACCCTTGTCATCTTTTTTCTTGCCGTCCCAGAGAAGCGCGGAGTAGTTTGAAGAAGTCTTGACAATATAATATTCGCCGGGGGCGAGCTTGCCGCTTCCGCTGCCGCATTTGTAGTTGCCCGCGCCGTTCCAACCGGTGGAGCTGCCGTCGTCGGGCTTTTCGGTCGAGTTGGTCGGGAGAGTGACGACCTGCGCTTCGGTCGTTGCCGCGGCGGGGACAGTCTGGGTCGGTCTGCCCGAGGGCTTTGTCTCTTTTGCGGTGGAGCTTTCAGCTGCGGTGCTGTCCGCAGAGGGCTCTGTTGTGCCGACAGCGTCGGCAGCATCAGTTTCCGCCGAGGCGGCTGTTGTATCCTGATTGTCCTTATTGTTCTTGCACCCTGCAAACGCCAGAACACCGGCGAGCATAGCCATGCAGAGAATAATAGATATAAGCTTTTTCATCTTTTTTCCCTTTCATGAGGATTATTGCGGGCTTGCCCGCTTTGTCCATTATACCAAACCTGAACATTCAAGTCAACACGGGCAAAAAAGGCAAAAAAAGGAAGAGCCGCATCTCTGCGACTCTTCAATCGATTGATTTTGGTTTAGCTTGCGGGAGTCTCGGGAGTCTCGGGAGTTTCCGGCTTTTCCGGGGTCTCCGGAGCCGAAGTGGTTGTTTCGGGAGCATCCGTTGTAGTCTCAGGAGCGGCGGTCGTGCCGGGTTCGACATACGGAACAAGCTTTAAGCCGCTGCTGCGGAAATAGGTGCCGTTCTCGAGCGTGATCACAGTGCCTGCTTTAACGTCGTCTTTGTAGTCCTTGATGGAGAGCTCGATATATCTCAGATCGTAATAGACTATGTATCCGTTTTCGGAATCCGTGGGAACGAGGGTGTACTTGCCGGGCTTTATGTCCTTGCCGACCTTGTACATTCCGGAGTTGTATCTGCCGTCGCTGTTTGCACCGGGGATTTTTACTCCGAGGGAAGTGTCTTCCATGAACAGGACGCGCTGACCCTTTTCAAGGTTGTAATAAACGGGATAATCCTCGGCGAACATGATTGCCGTTGCGTCCTCGTCAAAATAATCGCTTGATGAGAAAACGGTGAAGAACGAGCCTTCGGATGAACCGAGAGTGGTCGTGCCTGCGGGGATATCAACGCCGACTCTGTAGGAGCCGAGCTTGTATTTGCCGTTTGTGGCGCCCATTTTATCGACTTCGGAGGCGAGGATAAATTTGCCGTTCTTGACTTCAAGAGTATATCCGGCTTTCATGGTGACGAACAGTCCGCAGGGAAGAATCTCAAATTCAAGCTCGCCGTCTTTGCCGTCGGTAAGCATAAGCGAGCAGTTCTTTGAGTTGGGAACTACATAGTATTCGCCTGCCGCGAGGTTCTTGCCGCAGGTATATTTTCCGTCCTTTTTCCACTCGGGTTTTCTGACCGAGGGAGTGGTGGTGTTGACCTGACCGGGATTTCTTGAGATGTCTGTAACCCTTCTGACGGCGTCGGAAGCGGGCTCTTTCTTCTCGGGCTCGGTCGTCTCTTCGGACGAGGGCTCGGTGCTCTCGTCGGTGACTGCATCGACTGCCGCGCCGCTCTCGGAGGGGGCGGTTGTGTCGTCTCCGTTCTTCTTCGACTTGCAGCCGCAGAAGAGGAACATTATCGTGCACATGATGAGCGCAACGGCGGAGATAAGTTTTCTTTTCATTGTTTTTTCCTTTCTTCTCTTTTTAATTTTTATTTTTCTTTCCCTCGGAAGACTTCGCGGAATAATTCCGCTCCGTCAACCTCAAATTGAGTATATCAAAATATGCAAAACTTGTCAACGAAAATTCACCGAAAAATGTCAAATTGAACAAACATATGGGGAGAATGTGAAAAGCGTGACTAAAAAATATATAAAAAATTATATTTTGCTGCGAAATTTACGTTAATTTTGTTGACTTAATTTGCCGAATGTTTTAAACTATGTTACAGAATAAAAAATAACATACGGAGGAATGACAATGTTCAAACGCACCCTGTCGTTGCTGCTCTGCCTGCTTGTTGCGGTGCCGTCGCTCGTGTTCTGCGCCTTTGCGCAGGAGAATGAGACAGCCCCGGCGGAGATAAGCTACGAGATAACAGACCCTTACGCGGATGTCGATTGGGACAGCTGGGGAATATACAAGGCTCAGCTGCACACTCAGAGCAACGCGAGCGACGGCTATCTGCCGATCCACGAAGTCGTTGAGAGACACTATGACCTCAACTACGATATCCTCGCGCTCACAGACCACGGCACAATAAACAAGGGCTGGGATCAGAAGCCGCAGCTCGTGCCGCTGATAAGACTCGTCAAATATGAGCGCACGAAGCTCGCGCCCATATATCCGCTGACCGATGAGGAGTACAAGGCCTATACTACCGGCACTGCCGCATCGCAGACGAGAACACATAATAATGGTATGCTCGATGTCCCGCAGGGCATAGAGCTCAATATGGCTACCCCGAAGTGCGACTGTCATCTGACCGGCTACTATGCCGACTATGGCCAGGGTCTCGCCGGCGTTTACGGCGACTATGAGACCCCGTCGAAGGGTGTGCGACGCAAGGGCGGAATATCCATGCTCTCCCATGTCGGCGAGTATGTCTATCCCGAAAAGGACAGCGCGGATCATGTCGGTCAGAAGATAGACGATTATTATGCCAATAAGTTTGCGCGCATCTTCCTCGACAACAAGGGCTCGAGCGTCGGCATGGGCATCAACAGCGCCACCGACGCGCACACCCGCTGTGACCGCATACTTTACGATCAGATACTTCAGAAGACCATACCCAACAATGTCGTCCCGTGGGGCTTCGCTTTCTCCGATTCTCACGATGTCCGCTCGATAAACGACGCCTATACCATGATGGTTCTGCCGGAGCTGACAAACGAGAATGTCCGCAAGGGCATGGAGAACGGCTGGTGCTTCGCAGTCTCCCACTATTCAAACGGCGTTGAGCTAAACGGCATGGAAGAGATGTCCGGCTTCGACGAGGATAATGTCTATGACACCGAGGCATATCTTCGCGACGACACTCCGCTCGTCACCCGAGTGACCGTCGACGACGAAAACGACACGATAAGCATCGAGGGCACGAACTTCAATGCGATAACATGGGTCTCGAACTGCAATGTTATCAAGCGCGAGACGGATATAGACAGCGGCAAGGCGACCCTCGATCTCCGCGCGGACGATTTGCTTGACACGCCCTATCTCTATGTCAGATTCTATATCACGGGCGACAACGGTATCTGCTATTCGCAGCCCTTCGTTATCAGAAGAAACGGCGAGGATTTCGGCAAGGTCAGAGTTCCGAGAACCCACGATCTCTCGACCGCCCTGCGCGCCACGGTCACAGTGCTCGATTGGACTTATTTCAAGTTCAATCCCATCGTCTGGGCGTTCAAGTATTTCTTCCTCGGCTACAATGTTTTCGATCATTTCTTTGACGCATATTGATTTAAGGAGAATATATAAATGAAGAAGAACTTCAAGCGCATTCTGTCGGCCGCGTTGGTTGTTGTGATGCTGTTCACCGCTTTCCCGGCGGCGTTCGCGTTCGGCTCGAAGGAGACGGATTATACGATAATCAGCCCCTATGAGCAGGTCGACTGGAGCACATGGAAAACTTATAAAGCAAACCTCCATGCCCATTGCAACGCGAGCGACGGCGACCCGACGCTCGACGAGATGGTCGAGGAATATTACAAGGCGGACTATGACATCCTTGCGATGACCGACCACGGCGTTATCACAAACGGCTGGACGAGTGAGCGAGAGACGAACGGAATTTTCAACAAGTTCAGAAAAGTCTACCCGATGAGCGAAGAAAATTACGAGCGCATCACAAAGGGACTTGACCGCGGCGGCAGAGGCATGACCGATATCCGCGGCGGAATCGAATGCAATATGGCTGTTATCTCGAAGACTCATGTCAACGGATATTTCACCACCTACGGACAGGGCGAGTGGGGAATCGAAAACGATTACAGAACCGCTCCCGTTGAAATCGAAAAGGCGGGCGGCTATTCCGTGCTCAACCATGTCGGCGACTGGGTCGATTCCGGCAGATTCCCGCACCGTTCTCACTGGAATGTCTACATAGCCTATTTCGCGGGCATATTCATCGACTGCCCGAGCTGCCTCGGCATGGAGATAGTCAACAACACCGACAGAGTCACCCGCGGCGACCGCGAGCTCTGGGATGAGCTGCTTCAGGTCGTTATCCCCAAGGGCAGAAATATCTGGGCTTTTGCCGATGACGATTCCGAAAAGCTTAACGAGGTCGGCAGATCTTTCGAGTTCTTCGTCCTGCCCGAGAACAACGAAGCGAATGTCAAAAAAGCGATGAAAGACGGCAACTTCTTTGCTGCGAGCAAATATTACAAGACCACCGACGGAGTCGGCGACTTTGACGGCGACGGCAATGTGCCGCTCGTGACGGATATCAAGGTCGACCAGAAGGCGAACACAATAACCGTCGCCACCGATCCTACCCGCGACTGTCAGGTCATCGAGTGGATAGCCGACGGCAAAGTTATCGCCACTGGCAACACTATCGACCTCAACGACTATGAAAAGGATCTCGGCTGCTACATCCGCTTCCAGATGAAGGGCAGCGGCGGCGTGACCTATTCTCAGCCGTTCGAGCTTCAGTACAAGGGCAGAATAGATAAGCCTGTCCCGAGCTGGGCACTCTGGGTTTTCAAGACCGAAGCAGGTCAGAAGTTCATGAAGTTCTACCATTCCCATTCGTTCGCTCTCGGCGCGTTCATCGCCGAGAAGATAAGAATCCTCATCGAGGATAACATCAAAAAGTAAACTGCGGCACTTCTCCGGCTTTTCCCGGAGGGGTGCTCTGTGCTTTGAAAGCACTTTTTCTTATAACTTTGATATCTTTGTTAAATTTTTGTATCGCGGTACAAAAATAATTTGAAAAATGAAGATTGTTTATTATTTTTGCATATTGTCTTTTGCTATGTTGGTGATATAATTTAGTAGCTGAAAGAAGCAGAAATAGTATATATAATAGGTATACCGAAAATGTATACCAAAACAGCGCAAAAGAGGTGCAGTTATGGAAAGCATCATTAAAACGATAGTCGATATGGACAAGCGCGCGAGAAAGCGCACCATGGAGGAACAGGAGTTCTTCGACAAGGCGGATTCCGAGCTTGCCGAGCAGGCGAAGAAGATTCAAGCTGAGGAGCAGGAGCGCGCCGACAGCGAGATTGCAAAGACCGCATCCGAATATGACACGAAGCTGAAAGCGGCTCTCGACGAGATAGAGAAGAAGGCTCAGGCAGTCTCCGATACTCTCGACGAGCAGAGCAAGGCTAACCGCGAAAAATGGGCGCAGGAGCTCGCCGACAGAGCCGTGAACGTCGACTGATCAGATTTTTTTGAAAGGAAGTGTGCCGTATGACAGTTTCGTCCGCCGCAAACGCAGTGCTCGCAAAGGCTCGTGCTATGTACGGCAAACGCCTGACCGCGCAGAACTACACCGATCTGCTTGCCTGCCGTTCCGTCAACGAGGCGGCGGCTTATCTGAAAGCCCACACCGCCTATGCCGATGCGTTCGAGGGTGTGACAATGGGCTCGCTCAGACGCTGGCAGATAGAGATACTGCTCAGGGAGCATCTTTCAAACAACTTCGCTTCCCTTTGCAGATATGAAAAATCCATCGGCGACGGCTTTTATAAATATTTCGTGACGCTGAGCGATGTTGATATGCTGCTCCATTCGGTGCGCTATCTCAACAGCCGCCACCCGGAGAAGAACCTTGCCAAAGTGCCCGATTTCTTCGTGCGCCACTCGGAGCTCAACGCCGCAGCGCTTGAGACCGCGACAAATGTTGATCTGCTTTTGGCGGCAGTCGAGGGCTCACCGTATAAAGCGGTTCTTGCCCCGTTTGCCTCTGTCGGTTCTGACGGCAGACCGGATTATTTCGCCATGGAGCTGGCGCTCAACAAATATCTCCACTCGCAGGCGGAGGCGCTCATCAAAAAGAACTACAAGGGCAAGGAACGCAAGGAGCTTGACGCGATGCACGCGTTCGATACGGATGCCGAGAATATCGTCTCGCTCTACAGGCTCAAGCGTCTTACCAATATGTCGCAGAGCGTGCTCACCACGATGCTGATGCCCGGCGGAACGCTCGATGAGAAGGCACTGACAGGATTTATGGAAGCGCCGGATGCCGAAAAGGCTCTCCAAACGCTCAAAGGCACGGCGTATGCCGCATTTGCCGAGAGGGGTGACAAATCGGTCGAGCAGGTGAGTGCAAAGCTCAGATATGACCGCGCGAAAGGTCTTGTGCGGTTTTCGACCTTCCCGAGCGTCGTGATGATGAGTTATGTCGCGCTCGCGGAGAATGAAGCAGAAAATCTTACCCACATTATTGAGGGTATAAGATATAATATTCCGCCCGAAGAAATAAGCCGACTTCTTATCGGCGTGGGCGACTGACAGCTTTTTAAGAGTTTAAAAGGACGGTGATAAACCTTGGCAGTTGCAAAAATGAAGCTTGTTAAAGTTACAGGTCCGCTCGACCAACTTAACAATTTCATTTCAACCTGCTGCTTGGACGGATCGTTCCATCCCGAGCAGGCAACGCAGTATATGTCTGCGTCAATGGGTTATTCGACGCTCAGCGAGGAAAACCCGTATGCGCCGATGCTGCAAAAAATAGAGGAGCTTATCCGCGAGAATGATTCCGCGCCCGACCCGACGATAGTCGGCGACAGCTCGCGCGAGATTCAGCTCGACGATAAGACCAGCGCCTACATCGACGAACTGGACGAAAAATTGTCCGCGATGCACGACGAGTACAAGGAGCTTGAGGATCAGCTCGAGCAGTGCCGAAACGGCATTGCAAAATATGAGCATTTCACGGGCTTCGATGTCGGACTCGATGAGCTGTTCAACTGCAAGTTCATCAAGACCCGCTTCGGTCATATGCCAAAGGAGAGCTACGAAAAGCTCGTCGCCTATGACGACGATCCCTATGTTCTCTTCATCCCGTGCTCGACCGATGCAACAGATTATTGGGGCGTCTACTGCGCGCCGAGAGAGCGCGTCGACGAGGTCGACAGCATTTTTGCCGGACTCAATTTCGAGCGTCTCCAGGTTCCATCGGCAGTCGGTACCGTTGAGCAGGTCATAGATCAGCTCAAGAGCAATATCGAGATTATAGAGGGCGACTTGAAGCAGCTCGACGAGCGCGCCGCGGCACTCTGGAAAGAGAACCGCAAACGCTGCAACGAGATATACACAAAGCTTGTCGATCTCAATACAGTCTTTGAAATGCGCCGCTACGCCGCGTGCCACAACAAGTATTTCTTCTATGTCGGCTGGGTGCTCGCGCACGATTCAAAGGCGTTCGAGAAGAAAGCGGAGGCTATAGAGAATGTCGAAGTCGAGGAGAACGACCCCGACAAGAGCTCCGGAAAGACTCCGCCCGTGAAGCTCAGAAACCCCGCGATATTCAAGCCCTATGAATACTTCGTCGATATGTATGGCCTGCCGTCATATTCGGATATCGATGTCACGGGCTTCGTCGCGATAACTTATACACTGCTGTTCGGCATCATGTTCGGCGATCTCGGCCAGGGACTTGTGCTCTTCCTGCTCGGTATCCTCGGCTGGAAGATAAAGAAGATGCCCCTCGCGCGCATACTCATTCCGTGCGGTCTTTCGAGTGCGGTGTTCGGCTTCGTGTTCGGCTCGGTGTTCGGATATGAAGATATGCTCGACCCCGTTTATCATGCGCTGGGCATGGCGTCAAAGCCGCTGAGCGTCATGGATTCGATAAATACCGTTCTGATAGTCGCTATCGGCATAGGCGTCGTCCTTGTCGTGACTGCGATGCTCCTGAATGTAATATCCTGTCTCAAGCACAAGAAGATAGGCGAAGCGATATTCAGCAACAACGGACTCGTCGGCATACTGTTCTATCTCGCGGGCGTTGCGTTCTGTGTAGCGTTCATGAACGGTCCTCAGGTTCTCCCGAACAGCGTACTGTTCAGCGTCATGGGCGTCTGCGCCGTGCTGCTCTATATCAAAGAGATACCGATCGGCATTATCGACAAGCATCCTGACTGGAAGCCCGACAGCATCGTTGACTTCCTGCTCCAGAACCTGTTCGAGCTTATCGAATATGTCCTGTCCTATTTCAGCAACACCGTGTCCTTCCTTCGTGTCGGCGCGTTTGTTATAGTCCACGCCAGTATGATGATGGTCGTCTTCACCCTCGGCGGTGACGGCAGCAACATCCCCGTTATCATCATAGGCAACATTATCGTCATCGCCCTTGAAGGTCTGCTTTCGGGCATTCAGGGACTGCGTCTTGAGTTCTACGAGATGTTCAGCCGCTTCTATGAGGGCGGCGGCAGGGCGTTCACACCCGCAAAGCTCGAGCAGGCTCAGACGAATCTGAAAACCAAAATTGCCGGTAAAAAGGCCAAAAAGGCTTTAGCCAATAAAGACTAATCGGAGGTAAAGTAAAATGACAACTCTTTTTTATTCCGTTATGATCGTAGTTCCCGCGGCGGTGCTTCTCGCATCCGTTGTGTACACAATGAAGAAGCACTCTGAGGGTCAGAGCATCAAAAAGAGCCTTCGCATGAACGCGGCAACTTTCGCCGTCATGGTTCTGCTCGTCGCAGGCTGCGCTATGGGCGCTTTTGCAACCGGCAGCGAGGACACTACCGCAGCTCCGGCTGATACAACCTCAGCTCAGGCTTCCGACGCAGTTGCCGAGAGCGCAGAAGCAACAACCGTTAAAGATAACTCCAAGGGTCTCGGACTTCTTGCCGCCGGTCTTGTTACCGGTCTTGCCGGTATCGGCGGCGGTATCGCAGTTGCCGCCGGCGCTCCCGCAGCTATCGCCGCAACGAGCGAGGATCCCAAGGCATTCGGTAAAGCGCTTATCTTCGTCGCCCTCGGCGAGTCGATAGCCCTTTACGGTGTTGTTATCTCCATACTTATCCTCAACAAGGTCTGACGCCCTCAGGGCAGAAGAACAGCGGCGTAAAGCGATATAACTTTACGCTGCGTTGAAAGGAACGGAAGTTATGCGTTTTTATTTGATAAGCGACAATGCCGATACGCTTGTCGGAATGCGTCTTGCGGGTATCGACGGAGAGCTTGTGCACGACGCCCAGTCGGTAGAGGATGCGGTCAACCGCTACCTCGCCGATGAAGAGGTCGGCATCATTCTCATCACGCACCCGCTGTGCGAGCTGTGCGGCGATTTCATAACGCAGACAAAGCGCAGTTACGATAAGCCGCTGATAGTCGAGATCCCCGACCGACACGGTTCGCAGGGGAGCGACTCCATCGCGCGCTATGTGCGCGACACTATCGGCATAAAGATTTGAGGTGTTTAACCAATGCTCAATCAGGAAGAAAGAGCCGCAAAGTTTTTTGACGCCATAACCAAGGACGCCGAAGAGCGCCACGAGGAGATGACCCGCAAGACCCGCGAAACGGTCGAAAGCGGACTTGAAAAGGCAAAGACTAAGGCGCACTCCCAGGCTCAGGCTAAAATAGAGCGCGAGCGTATGCTCAAGGAGCAGGAGTTCAACCGCACCGTCGCCAATGAGAGAACTCAGCAGCGCGCCCGCCTGACCGACAAGCGCGGCGCAATTACCGACGAGGTTTTCGGTGACGCGCGTGAAAAGCTCATTGCCTTTACAGAGTCTGACGGCTATGCGGATTTTCTCAAAAAGAGCGCGGCAGGTTTTGCGGCGGGTTTCCCGCAGGGGGATGTGACCGTTTATGTCCGCCCCGGCGATATGCGCTTTGCGGATGATATAAAGAAAGCTTTCGGCAGGGACTGCAAGGTCGAGAGCAGCGATGAAATAACTATTGGCGGATGCCGCGCCGGAGTTGCCGGCGGCAGCACCGTGGCTGACGATACGCTCGACACGCGCCTTGAAGCGCAGCGCGAGTGGTTCCTCGAAAATTCGGGAATGTCAGTAATACTTTAACGGTCGGAGGTGAACGGCTTGTCCGAGAATAATGTTATATACGGAATAAACGGACCCGTCGTTACGATAAAGGGCGAGACGGGACTGAGCATGATGGAGATGGTCTACGTCGGCGAGAAGCGGCTTGTCGGCGAAGTCATACGCCTTGACAAGGATCTCACCACCATTCAGGTCTACGAGGAGACGACCGGGCTCAAGCCCGGCGAGCCGGTCTATGCTACCGGCGGCGCAATGTTCGCCACCCTCGGCCCCGGAATAATCAGAAATATATTTGACGGAATCGAGCGCCCGCTTTCGGCTATCGCCGAGCACAACGGCGCGTTCATATCAAAGGGCTGCGCCGAGAGCGCACTCGACGAGGAGCGCGAGTGGCAGGTCAATATGCTCGTCAAGCCCGGCGATAAGCTCAAGGGCGGCGATATCTACGGCGAATGCCCGGAGACTCCCGTTGTCAAGCACAAATTCATGGTTCCGCCCGGACTTGAAGGTGAAGTTGTCGACGTCAAGCCCGACGGAAAATATAAGATAAACGATACTATCGTTACCCTCAGGGACAGGAGGGGGAAGGATCATGAGCTGACCCTCTGCCAGCGCTGGCCTATCCGTATCCCGCGTCCCGTCAACCGCAGACTGCCTGCGCAGCGTCCGCTGATAACCGGTCAGCGTGTCATAGATACGCTCTTCCCGATAGCAAAGGGCGGCGCGGCGGCAATCCCCGGCGGATTCGGAACGGGTAAAACAATGACCCAGCATCAGCTTGCAAAGTGGTGCGACGCGGATATTATTATCTATGTCGGCTGCGGCGAGCGCGGCAACGAGATGACCCAGGCTCTTAAAGAGTTCGGCGAGATATCCGACCCGCGTACCGGCAAGCCCCTGACGGACAGAACGGTGCTCATAGCGAACACCTCGAATATGCCCGTCGCTGCGCGTGAAGCTTCAATATACACCGGCATCACCCTTGCCGAGTATTACCGCGACATGGGCTATCACACGGCTATCATGGCGGATTCCACCTCCCGTTGGGCTGAGGCTCTGCGTGAGATATCCGGACGCCTTGAAGAGATGCCCGCCGATGAGGGCTTCCCGGCTTACCTGCCGTCGAGACTTTCCGAGTTCTATGAGCGCGCAGGCTATGTTAAGAACCTGAACGGCACCGAGGGCTCGATAACGATAATCGGCGCTGTTTCGCCGCAGGGCTCCGACTTCTCCGAGCCTGTTACCCAGAACACAAAGCGTTTCACCCGCTGCTTCTGGGCGCTCGATAAGTCGCTCGCCTATGCGCGTCACTATCCCGCGATAAACTGGAATACGAGCTATTCCGAATATGTCAACGACCTGTCCGCATGGTACTATGACAACGCGGGTCCGGAGTTCATGAACTACCGCGATGAGCTGTGCTCCATCCTGCTCGAGGAGAACAGCCTTATGGAGATAGTCAAACTTATCGGCGCGGACGTTCTGCCCGACGATCAGAAGCTTGTCATTGAGATTGCAAGAGTTATAAGAGTCGGCTTCCTGCAGCAGAACGCCTTCCACAAGGAGGACACCTATGTTCCGCTCGCGAAGCAGATGAAGATGATGGAAATAATCCTCTATCTCTATCACCAGTGCCGCGAGGTCGTCGCAAAGCAGGTGCCGATCTCGAAGATAACGAAGCTCGGTCTGTTCGACAAGCTCGTCAAGATAAAATATGATGTGCCCAACGACAGACTCGATATGTTTGACGATTACCGCACTGAGATAGACAAGGCGCTCGCTCCGCTGCTGCGCTGAGTCCGCTTATTCTGAAGGCAAGGAAGGATTTAAACAGCTATGATTTTTGAACACATCGGTTTAAATCAGATAAACGGTTCGCTCGTTGTGCTTGACGGCGTCAAGGGCGCGAGCTACGAGGAGATGGTCGAACTCAGGCTTGAGGACGGCACCTCGCGCGCGGGCCGTATAGTCAAAATAGACGGCGAGCTTGTGGTCATTCAGGTCTTTGAGGGAACTCGCGGAATATCGATGAACAACAGCACCACCGTGCTCTCCGGCAGACCCATGGAGATGCCGCTGTCGCCCGAGATACTCGGCAGAGTGTTCGACGGCCTCGGCAGACCGATAGACGGTCTGGGTGAGATATATCCCGAGTGCCGCCGCGACGTCAACGGTTCGCCCATTAACCCCGTTTCGCGTGTTTATCCGCGAAATTATATAAACACCGGTATATCTTCTATAGACGCGCTCGCAACGCTTATCAGAGGTCAGAAGCTCCCGATATTCTCAGGCTCCGGCATGAAGCATAACGAGCTCGCCGTTCAGATAGTGCGCCAGGCAAATGTTGCCGACGGCGATGATTTTGCAATTGTCTTCGCCGCCATGGGCGTCAAGAACGATGTCGCCGAGTATTTCCGCACTTCGTTTGAAAACGCGAATGTCATGAACCGTGTTACGATGTTCATGAACCTCTCGAACGACCCGATAATCGAGCGTATCATCACGCCCCGCTGCGCGCTGACTGCCGCCGAATATCTCGCGTTCGATCTCGGCAAGCAGACGCTTGTTATCCTGACCGATATGACCTCATATGCCGAGGCTCTTCGTGAGTTCAGCTCGTCAAAGGGCGAGATTCCCGGCAGAAAGGGCTTCCCCGGTTACCTCTATTCCGATTTGGCGTCGCTCTATGAGCGCGCGGGAATAGTCGAGGGCAAGAAGGGTTCGGTCACTCAGATACCGATTCTCACCATGCCAAACGACGATATCACGCACCCCATCCCCGACCTCACGGGCTATATAACCGAGGGTCAGATAGTGCTTGACAGAGGACTCGACTACAAGGGCATCTATCCGCCCGTCAGCGTCCTGCCGTCGCTGTCGCGTCTGATGAAAGACGGTATCGGCGAGGGATACACTCGCTCCGACCACAGCATGCTCGCGAACCAGCTCTTCGCGTCCTACGCCAAGGTGCAGGATGCCAAGGCGCTCGCGTCTGTTATAGGCGAGGATGAACTTTCCGCATCGGATAAGCGCCTCATGGAGTTCGGCAGAGCGTTCGAAGAGAGATTCATCAACCAGGGCTATGACGAGAACAGGACGATAGACCAGACCCTCGACCTCGGCTGGGAGCTGCTCTCCATGCTGCCCGAATCCGAGCTCGACCGTGTTGATGAGGATGTCCTCAAGGAGCATTACAAGCCCGCGCAGCAGTAAAGAAAGGGGGAGAGCGTCATGGCACAGGTATTCCCGACAAAAAGCAATCTGATGAGCACGAAGAAGTCGCTGGATCTCGCCAAGCTCGGCTATGATCTGCTCGACCGCAAAAGAAATATACTCGTGCATGAGATGATGCAGCTCATAGACAAGGCGTCGAAGATACAGCAGGAGATAGACGAGACCTATTCGAAGGCTTATCTTGCGCTCCAGCGCGCGAATGTCACGCTCGGCATGTGCGCCGAGTTCGCGCAGGCGATACCGGTCGATGAGTCGCTCGATATAGATCTTCGCAGCGTCATGGGCGTTGAGCTGCCGGTTGTGACTCTCGGCGATGAGAAGCTCGATATGTATTACGGACTCAACTCGACGAATTCACAGCTCGACGAGGCTTATCTGAGCTTCGTGCAGGTCAAGCACATGACCGCAGAGCTCGCGGAGATAGAGAACAGCGTATACCGCCTCGCCGATGCGATAAAGAAAACGCAGAAGCGAGCAAACGCGCTCGACAATATCATGATTCCGCAGTTCACCGCGACGATAAAATATATCACCGAAGCTCTTGAAGAAAAAGAACGCGAGGATTTCTCGCGCCTGAAAGTCATCAAGAGACAAAAGGAAGAAAAAGAGTCGTAAAATCAAATCAGCCCTCCCGCTTGGGAGGGCTTTTGCATTTGTGCTGTTTTATTTTTTATTCCAACTCATCAGATAATCTTCTTCTCCGGTCGCCTCGTCAATGCCGCGCGAGTCTATTGAAAACAGCTCGCGGCGGTAGAACTTCACGGCTCCGGAGTTTTTTATATAGACATTGAGTGTCAGCCGTGCGTGGTTATTTTTTGCAAAATCCAGCAGTTCTTTTCCGATGCCCATGTTCTGTGCGGCTTTGTCCACGAACAGCCCCTCAATGTGCCCGCCGTTGAGCCCGATGAAGCCGTCGGGTTCGGCTTCTGCGTTTTCGTGTACATAAACTTCGGCGCAGGGAAGCGCGGCTTTCACCGCTTCAAAATTTTCGTCCCAGTAGCTTTCTTTTATGAATCCGTGAGCCTCTTTGTTTGCACCCAGCCATATCTGCATAATGCGCGGCAGGTCGGATTCTTCCAATTTTCTTATCATAGCGATTCTCCGATTTCAATGAAACAGGCGCGGCAGTTTGTTCTGCTGCGCCTGTTGTTATGCTGATTTTATTTTATCAGATACACCGTCGCCGCCATGAGTATCTGACCGGTGTAGTATGTCGCGAGCTCGATTGTAACGAGCGGATTCTTTCTCTTTACGGGCGTGAAATAGACGAACGCGAGCACCGAGTCGCTGATTACGAACACTACCGAAGCAATGGTGGTTATAATAAATGTCAGCGAGTGCGTGAGATAGAGCATATAGCCCGAGACGCAGGCGCAAAGCGCAATGACGAAGAAATAGAACACGCAGAGAATATACATCTTGCTGTCAAGCTTCATTTTGACCGCTTTCATGACAATGGCGATTATCGCAGTTATTACAAACGCCGCTATGTACGGAATTATCGAGAAGGTCGGCTCCGCTTTGTAAAAGGACGCAAGGTAGAAGAAATGCCCTATCAGAAACGCGAGAGTGCCGAGCGCGATGAGCTTGTTCTTGTATTTCGGCGCGATCTCTTTTATGCCGAGCAGAACATCGCCGCCGAGCCCGAACAGCAGTCCGAACGCCACGAGGCAGAAATAGAACGGGTGGACTAATTTATCCGCCTCTTCAATGCGGTAGCAGAAGCCGATAAATGCCATGGACATGAAGCCAAAGCTCGAGATGAACTTGCAGAGCATGCCCTCGAATGATTTTCCCTTGCGGCGCAGAAGAATCGTGAGCGTCGCAAATATCGCCGTCACAACGGAGAGAATGGGGATGAACATATACCAAATATCCTTTCTTTTTGCCGCATCGCGGCAGAGTTTACTTTTGCGCTGCTTTCTTCACCTTTTCCCAATATTCCCCGGCGGTGCGTTCGGTGCGGTTGTCGCCGAACTCATAGTACACCGCGTCCTTTATCGCGTCCGGCAGATACTGCTGCGGCACCCAGTGGTTGCGGTATGAGTGCGGATAGATATAGAACTGTCCCTTGTTCGGGTTATCCTCGCCGTCGCAGTGGACATTCTGCAATTGCCTCGGAACGGGTCCCGTGCGGCCTTTCTGCACATCGGCCATCGCGGCGTTTATCCCGTTGTAGGCGGAATTCGATTTCGGGCTCGTCGCCACAAGCACAACCGCATCCGCGAGCGGTATCCGCGCCTCGGGCAGTCCGAGCATATTCGCCGCGTCAACGGCGGCTTTTACTATAGGTATTATCTGCGGATACGCAAGCCCGACATCCTCGCACGCGCAGACCATCAGCCTGCGGCACGCGCTGACAAGGTCGCCAGCCTCGAGCAGCCGCGCCAGATAGTGGAGCGCCGCGTTCGGGTCGGAGCCGCGCATTGATTTCTGATATGCGGAGATTATGTCGTAGTGCTCGTCGCCCTCGCGGTCATATCGCATCGCGCTGTGCTGGGTCAGCTCCTGCGCACGCTGAAGAGTTATTTTGCAAACTCCGCTTTCGTCGGCAGGGGAGGAGAGCACGCACAGCTCAACTGAGTTTATCGCCTTTCGCACATCGCCGCCGCAGGCGTTTGAGATGTGCTCAAACACTCCGTCCTCTATATCATATGTCTCGTGCCGCTCGGTGCCTATATAATCAAATGCGCGCCTGACGGCGGGAATGACATCTTCAGCCGAGACAAATTTGAATTCAAACACAGTCGAGCGGCTGAGAATCGCGTTGTATATATAAAAATACGGGTTCTCGGTCGTCGACGCTATAAGCGTTATGTCGCCGTTTTCTATGTATTCGAGCAGCGTCTGCTGCTGTTTTTTATTAAAATACTGGATCTCGTCGAGATAGAGCAGAATGCCGTTTGGCGCGACAAATGTGTTGAGCTTCGCGACAACATCTTTTATATCTGCCGTCGAAGCGGTCGTGCCGTTTAATTTAACGAGATGGCGGTCGGTCGTCTTTGCGATGATGCTCGCGAGAGTCGTTTTGCCGACTCCGGACGGACCGTAAAAGACCATGTTCGGCAGTTCGCCCGAAAGTATAATATTTCTCAGCGGCTTGCCCTCGCCGAGCAGATGCCTCTGACCGACGATATCGTCGATAGTCTGTGGGCGCATTCTCTGCGCCAGCGGTGCTGACATGATCTTCCTCCTCTCCGCTTGCTACAGTACCATATTATATTAAATTTTAACGATTTAGTCAACCTGATTTAAAAAGTGTGCGGATTTGATGAACGGCTTGTGAAAAAGGAATAAACAAATATATAATCTTTAGAGAAAATATTGACAGCGCAAAAAAATCTGCTATTATGAAATTGAAAGGAGAATCGGTATGAAAAAGAAACGCACGAAAAAAGAGATAACCAACCGTGAGATGTGGCTGGGTATACTGATAGCGATTTTTGGCGCGGTCGTTGACTTCTGCTTTTTCGGCTTCAGCTATTCCGCCGACCCGCAGGGCGAGCATGGAGAGATAACCACAGCATCTATAATACTCTCTGTTATATGGATCGCACTTTCGCTCGCAGGCGCGTTCTTAATGAGCTGTTTCTTAAACGACAGAAGCTTCCTCTTCGGCTTCTCCGGCTATCTGATACTCTCGCTCGTTGTCGTCTATCCGCTGCTCTACGGCTACTGCGCGTCGCTCTATCCCGCGTATGGACTAATAGCCGAAAAGCTATTCCGCAGCAAGACCATGCTCGAAAATATGCCCGATTCGTCACTTGTATTCGAGCCGCTGCGCTTATTGCTTGTCTATATTTTATATTTTCTCGGACGGCGTCTTGCAAAAAAGCGCGCCGCCTGAACATAAAAAAACACCGGCAGTTCTGCACGAAAACAGGACTGCCGGATTTTTTGTTTTATCTTTGATTATTTGCCGAACAGCAGGAGCAGGAAACCGGCGGCAACAGCCGAGCCGATAACGCCCGCGACGTTCGGACCCATTGCGTGCATGAGCAGGAAGTTCGTCGGGTTTGCCTTGCGTCCCTCGACCTGCGAAACGCGCGCCGCCATGGGAACGGCGGAAACGCCTGCGGAGCCGATAAGGGGATTGACCTTGCCCTTGGTGACAAGATACATGAGCTTGCCGAGAAGCACGCCGCCCGCGGTCGAGAAGCAGAATGCAGTCAGACCGAGGATAATGATGAATATGGTCTGCTTCGACAGGAAGGTCTGACCGTTCGCCGTTGCGCCGACGGTAACGCCGAGCAGGATGGTGACGATGTTGGTCAGAGCGTTCTGTGCGGTGTCGCTGAGTCTTTCAACAACGCCGCTCTCTCTGAACAGGTTGCCGAGCATGAACATGCCGATAAGCGGAGCGACGGAGGGGAGCATGAAAGCACAGATGACAAGCACGACGACGGGGAAGATTATCTTCTCTGTCTTGCTGACGGTTCTGAGCTGCTTCATCTCGACCGCGCGCTCTTTCTTCGTGGTGAGCAGCTTCATGATCGGGGGCTGAATTATAGGGATAAGAGCCATATACGAATATGCCGCAACGGCTATGGGAGCGAGCAGGTGAGCCGCAAGCTTCGAGGCGAGGAATATGGCAGTCGGGCCGTCCGCGCCGCCGATGATGCCGATGGCGGCAGCCTCCTGCGGAGTGAAGCCGAGCAGGATAGCGATGGTGAACGCAACATAGATGCCGAGCTGAGCGGCAGCGCCGAGCAGCAGGCTCATCGGGTTTGCGAGCAGGGGACCGAAGTCCGTCATCGCGCCGACGCCCATGAAGATAAGGCACGGGAAGATACTGCTCTTGACGCCTGCGTAGATAAGGCGCAGGATTCCGATGTCATACCAGTGCGCGCCCTCCCGTATTGTTGTGCTCAGCGGGTCGATGATACCGGTCGGGTCATCCATAAGACCTGCGCCGGGCAGGTTCGCGAGCAGGATGCCGAACGCGATGGGAAGAAGCAGCAGCGGTTCGAATTTTTTAGCGATGGCCAGATAGAGCAGGACGAACGATACGAGGATCATTACGCCCTCTCTCCAGGTGAGCACGGCGAGACCCGAGCTCTCCCAGAAGCCTTTCAAGATTGCAAGTATGTCCATTTGCTATCCCCCTTAGCCGACTACGGCGAGCAGTGCGTCCGTAGCGACGGTCGAGCCCTTCTGGACGGCAAGCTGCTTTACTGTGCCGTCGCAGGGAGCGACTATTTCGTTTTCCATCTTCATAGCCTCAAGGATGAGGAGTATATCGCCCGCCTTGACGGCAGAGCCGACCGAGACATTGACGCTCAGTATCGTGCCGGGCATGGGCGAGAGAACTTTCTGACCGTCTGCGGCGGCTGCGGGAGCGGCGGCAGGAGCGGGAGCTGCTGCGGGGGCAGCGGGTGCGGCTGCAGCAACGGGAGCTGCGGGAGCGGCGTCGGTAACAGCGGTGATAACGGCGTCGGTCTCCTCGACCTCAACCTCGTAGTTTTTGCCGTTTAATGTAACAACATATTTCATGATGATCGTTCCTTTCAGGTGTTGGCGGCGAGCCGCATCAGTCTTTCTTCTTTATGGATTTGAACAGCAGCCTGTTGAGCGGGATGCCGCTCTCGTCGCTGACTATAGCCATGATGACCGCGGCGGTCGGCTCGTCAACGCCGTCAAGTTCGAGCGTGCCCTGCGACTGAGTGCCGGGCAGAGGAGTTCCGGCAGCAGTGCTCTGCTGCACGGGTGCGGGTTCATCGAAAGCGGCATTCTTCTTGCCCTTCTTGCCTGCAAGATTCTCGCCGAGTCTGACGACGCGGGAGATTATCATTATCAGCACGGCAAGGATAATAAGCAGCATGAATACCATAAGTATTCCGAAGAGGGAGACCTGAAGAGCGAAAACAAGCTTTTCGCCCAGGGGCATACCCATGTCAAAATTATCAAACATTGGTAAAACCTATCCTTTCTGCCGAGGCTCAGTCGAGTCTCTCAATCTTGTATGTGAAAGTGTTCTTCTTTCTCTCGTCGCGCTTGTCGAAGAAAGCTTCCGCCTGAGTCGGGAAAGCGATATAGGAGAGAACATCCTCGTCGCAGGTCGCTCTGTCGCCGAGATACTCTCTCGCGGCGGGGAGACCGGGCTCAAGCAGGTCTGCGTAGCGGCAGGTTATCGGCTCTTCGTCGCCGAGAACTTTCTTCTGGAGCTCCTCGTTTATCTTGCCGGGAGCCTTGCCGTATTCGCCCTTGATATAGTTCTTGACTTCCTTGGAGATGTTCTTGTATCTCTCGCCGGCGAGCACGTTTGCGGTCGCCTGGACGCCGACCATCTGGCTCATCGGGGTGACGAGCGGAGGATAACCGAGGTCTTCGCGGACTCTCGGAGTCTCTGCGAGAACTTCGTCGAGCTTGTCGAGTTTGTTCTGAGCGGTGAGCTGAGCGACAAGGTTCGAGAGCATTCCGCCGGGGATCTGATAGTTGAGCGCGTCGGTCTGAGTGGTCAGCACGACGGGGTTGAGCAGGCCGCTCTTGAGCGCGTCGTTACGGACGGGCTTGAAGAAATCGTTTATCTTCTTGAGCTGCGCCATGTCGAGCGGAACTTCGTAGCCCTCTTTCTGGAGGATATAAGCCATGGTTTCTGTGGGCGGCTGAGAGGTGCCGTTGGAGAAGCAGGAGATAGCGGTGTCGATAACATCCGCGCCGGCTTCAACAGCCTTCTGCAATGTCACAGGGCCGAGACCCGTGGTCGAGTGGGTGTGGACGATAACTGGAAGCGATATATTCTCCTTTATGCCCTTGACAAGATCATATGCCGTCTGGGGGTCCATGATGCCCGCCATGTCCTTTATGCAGACGGACTGAACGCCCATGCTCTCGAGATCTTTTGCAAGCTTGATGTAGCTCTCGATGTTGTGGATGGGGCTCGTGGTGTAGCAAATCGTGCCCGATGCGTGAGCGCCGCACTTGATAGTCTCGTCAACGGCGGTCTCGATGTTTCTCAGGTCGTTGAGCGCATCGAATATACGGATGATGTCGATGCCGTTTTCAACGCTCTTTCTGACGAAAAGGCGGACGACATCGTCGGGATAATGCTTGTAGCCCAGAAGGTTCTGACCTCTGAGGAGCATCTGCAGCTTGGTGTTCGGGCACGCCTTGCGGATCTTGCGCAGGCGCTCCCACGGATCTTCGTTGAGATATCGCAGGCAGGAGTCGAACGTAGCGCCGCCCCAGCACTCGAGCGAATAGTAGCCCGCTTTGTCAAGCTCGGGCAGTATTGCCTCGAAATCCTCATAGGGCATACGGGTCGCGATAAGCGACTGGTTCGCGTCTCTGAGGACAGTCTCAGTGAAATTTACTTTCATATATTTCGCTCTCCTTTGGATTTTATAAACTTATTTGAATCAGAACTCGATGCGCGAAGCGATGTAGCTTTCGAGCTCGTCTATTGCGATGCGCTCCTGCTTCATCGTGTCGCGGTCGCGCACTGTCACGCAGTGATCATCGACGGAGTCGAAGTCATAGGTGATGCAAAGCGGAGTACCGATCTCGTCCTGGCGGCGATAGCGCTTGCCGATGGAGCCGGTCTCGTCGAAATCGACCATGAACTTGCGGCTCAGGTCGTCGCAAATCTTTACAGCCTCTTCCGAAAGCTTCTTCGAGAGGGGAAGCACCGCGGCCTTGTAGGGCGCGACGACGGGGGAGAGATGGAGCACCACGCGGGTGTCGTTCTTCTCTGCGTCGATAACTTCCTCGTCATATGCTTCGCAGAGCAGCGCGAGTACGGTTCTGTCAAGTCCGTAGGTGGACTCTATAATATAGGGAATGAACTTCTCGTTTGTCTCGGGATCGAGATAGTCCATCTTCTGACCGCTGTATTCCTGATGTCTCGTCAGGTCGAAATCCGTTCTGTTGTGGGTGCCGTTTATCTCGCCCCAGCCGAACGGGAAGAGGAACTCGATGTCGCACGCGGCTTTCGCGTAGTGGGCGAGCTTCTCATGGTCGTGGAAGCGAAGATGCTCGGGAGCTATGCCGAGATCCTCAAAATACTTCTTGCCGAATTGCTTGAAGTAGTCATAGAGCTCGTTGTCGGAACCCTTCTTGCAGAATGTCTGGAACTCCATCTGCTCGAACTCTATCGTTCTGAAGGTGAAGTTGCCGGGGGTTATCTCGTTTCTGAACGCCTTGCCGATCTGACCGATGCTGAAGGGCAGCTTCGCTCTCATCGAACGCTGGACGTTGAGAAAGTTTACATATTCACCCTGCGCGTTTTCGGGGCGCAGATAGATAACGCTCTTTGCGTCGTTGGTGACTCCGCGGTAGGTCTGGAACATGAGGTTGAATTCTCTTATGTCCGTGAAATTGTGCTTGCCGCAGTGGGGGCAGGGGATCGAATGAGCCTTGATGAACTCAAACATCTCCTCTTTCGTCATCTTGTCGGGGTGCGCGTCGGGATCAAAGTTCTCGATGAGCGTGTCCGCTCTGTGGCGCATCTTGCACTCCTTGCAGTCGAGAAGCGGGTCTGAGAAGCTGGCGATGTGACCGCTTGCCTCCCAGACTCTCGGATGCATGAGAATGTCTGCGTCAACTTCGTAGCTGTTTCTGCGCTCCTGAATGAATCTCTTGCGCCAGGTGTCCTTGACGTTGTTCTTCATTCTTGCGCCGAGCGGGCCGTAATCCCAGGTGTTCGCAAGTCCGCCGTAGATGTCGCTGCCGGCGAAAATGAAGCCCCTGTTTTTACACAGAGCGACGATTTTTTCCATTGTTTTTTCGGTATTATTTAGCATAAGCGCTTACTCCCCTATTATTCATTGTAGCCTATAATAATCTAAAAAATGCCAAAAGTCAAGGCGCGTAAAAGAGATTTTGAGCCCTTGTCCGCCCGCCTTTTTGTGCGCTTTTTCGGGTATGCATTTTTGTCTGTGCATTTTGCCGAAAATAATGCTGTGAAAGGGCTCAAAAACATAAACAGTAACGAAATATCGATATAAAAATCGCAATAAAAACTTTTTCGTCAAAGCTGTTATAAAAAATATTTTTTTGCCCGTTCGGGGCTTTTTCAACACCGTATTGACAAATCCGTGTTTTAATGTAAAATTATAGTATTATCTATAATGGGTAGATATTTGAGAAAACAATGCAAAGAGGGGAAGACTGTGGCAAGACAGGAATCAAAAGTTTCGTCATTCTTTCAGAAGATAGGCCCGATGGTGGGCTACAATGCCGCGAGCATACTTTTCGGCGGCGGCGGATACATCATCTCGCTCTATTTTCTGTCGTTTTTGACCGAGGTCGAAAAGCTCAGCGTCGATCAGGCTGGCATGGTTATCGCCATGGCTCATATCTGGGACGCCGTCACCGACCCCGTCATGGGTATTATAACCGACCGCACGCGTTCGAAATACGGTAGACACAGAAGATATCTGCTCTGGGGCGTTATTCCGATAGCTGTCTCGTATTTCTGCCTGTGGAACTCGTTCGGCATCTCCGCTACAGGCAACAAGACTGCGACGATGCTCTACTACATGCTCGCTTATATGCTCTATAACACGGCGCTGACTCTCGTCACCGTGCCGCATGTTGCGATGCTGCCCGTTATCGCGCCCGATTATTCCCTGCGCACTCAGTATAACTCCGTGCAGTATATAATGAACTCCGTCGGCATGGTCTCGTCGTTCCTGCTCGTGTCGCTGTCGCTCGGCTTTACGAACATGGAGATGACCGCCGCGTCAAGACCGAAGTTCATGTTTTTCGGCGCAGTGTTGTGCCTGTGGTTCTCGCTGCCGCTGCTCGTGACTTTCAAATGCACGAAAGAGCCGAGCTCGCTTGACATGAAGCTGCCGCCTTTCAATGCGACTATGCTCCTTGAAGAGTATAAGCAGGTTTTCCGCAACAAGGCGTTCAGACGCTATTTCGCCCTGAGCTCGATGTACACCATGGCAAAGGGCTTCTATGCAAACTCCAACCAGTATTTCATCAAATACAGTGCCCAGCGCTTCGGCTATTTCAACACCCTGCAAACGATTGCGGGCGCGGCCGAGGCATCCGGCTTCCCCGTCAACTACCTGCTGACGATGAAAAAGGGCAAGCAGCTGTGCGGAAAGCTCCTGACTCCGCTCATGGCGGCAGGACTTATTATGAACCTGTTCATCGGCAAGAACACTCCGCTCTGGGTCGTCATTGTTTCGATAATTCTCTATAACTTCGGCTTCTCCGGCCCCGGCTTCACCGCCACAAATATCCAGCCCGATGTCACGGATGTTGACGAGATGATAACCGGACGCCGCCGCGAGGGCGTTATCTCGACTTTCAACACGCTTATCAAAAAGACCATAAACGGTCTCATGAGCGCGTTCACAGGATTTATTCTCAAGGGCTTCGGCTTCCGTACCGGCGCAGAGGGCGCGAACGCCCTCGAGCAGACCGCCAAGGGTATATTCGGACTGAAGGTGACCTACTGCATCCTGCCGCTCATCTTCGTCGGTCTCGTCTATGTCTGCGTGTTTACCTATAAGATGACCCGCGAGGATCACAAGATGATAACCGAGGCTATAAAAGAGAAGAAAGAGACAGGCAAGTGCTCTCTGACCCCCGAGCAGATGAAGCGCTGCGAGGAGATATCGGGTCAGAGCTTCGGCGATATGTGGATTGGCAGACCCTCCGCAGAGACCCTTGTGACCGAGCTTGACTAAAAGACCCATGAAAGGATCAATAAATTGTCTACCAAGAAAGAAAACATCAGAAATTTCAGCATCATAGCGCATATCGACCACGGCAAATCGACCCTCGCGGACAGGCTCCTCGAGCTCACCGACTCCGTGGCGAAGCGTGATATGACCGCTCAGATACTTGATAACATGGATCTTGAGCGTGAACGCGGAATCACGATAAAGGCGCACGCGGTCAAAATGGACTATACCGCGAGCGACGGCGAGGTCTATGAGCTGAATCTCATAGACACTCCCGGTCATGTCGATTTCAACTACGAAGTCTCGCGTTCCCTTGCCGCCTGCGAGGGCGCGGTGCTCATAATCGATGCATCGCAGGGAATTGAAGCGCAGACGCTCGCGAACACATATCTGGCGCTCGACCACGACCTTGAGATAGTCCCCGTTATCAATAAAATAGACCTGCCCGCCGCCGACCCCGACAGAGTTGCTTCCGAGGTCGAGGAGGTCATAGGCCTCGATTGCTCGAACGCTCCGCGCGTCTCGGCAAAGACGGGCGAGAATGTCGAAGAGGTGCTCGAACGCATCGTTCTCGATATCCCCGCGCCCGTAACGGATGACAACGCACCGCTCAGAGCGCTCATATTCGACTCTGTATATGACAGCTACAAGGGCGTTATCGTCTATGTCAGAATAAAAGAGGGCAAGATAAAGCCCGGCGATACCATGCGAATGATGGCGACCGGCGCGCAGTTCACGGTTGTTGAAGTCGGCTATATGCGCGCCACGAGCATGGACCCCGCCGATGAATTGACCTCCGGCGAGGTCGGCTATATCACCGCCTCGATAAAGACCGTCAGCGACGCCCGCGTCGGCGATACCGTAACGACTGCGGAGAATCCCGCCAAAGAGCCGCTCGCAGGCTACCGCAAGGTCAATCCGATGGTTTTCTGCGGAGTCTATCCCGCCGACGGCGCGGATTATGAGAACCTGCGCGATGCGCTCGAAAAGCTCCAGCTAAACGACGCTTCGCTCTCATATGAGCCGGAGACCTCCGGCGCGCTCGGCTTCGGCTTCCGCTGCG
>CAVAWW010000012.1:0-40981 GCA_963592475.1 bacterium | reverse complement strand
CCGTTTCGTGTTCTTCATTTTTGCCTCCGGAGAAGTCAAAAAGCGTTAAATCTCTTGACAAAAACGCTTCTGAATGTGATAATATAGAGTAATTCATCGGAAAAGAGGGAACGGTTTGAAAAAGTTAAAAGCCGCCGCGGCGGTACTGCTTGCGGCAGTCATGATAATGGCAGTATCCGTTACGGCTTTTGCAAAAATGCAGACCCCGTTTGATAACAGTGAATTTTTTGAGTACGGCGATTACAGCGTGCATTACCGCGTCTTTGAAGCGAAAGGGGACTTTCGCGGCAGGATAATGATGCTCCACGGCTTCGGCTGCTCGACTTATTCGTGGGAGCCGATGGCGAAACTCATGAGTGAGAACGGCTATGAGTGTGTGCTTGCCGATCTTCCCGGCTTCGGTTATACGACGCGTGAGACTGCCGATGTCAGACATGTCGACCGCGAAGAGCTGATTGAGAAGCTCATGCTCTCGATTGCGCCGATGGATGAGTGGATTTTGGCAGGTCATTCAATGGGCGGCGGAGTCGCTATGAACATAGCCTGCGAGACTCCGGAGCTCAAAGCTCTTATGCTCTATTGCCCCGCACCCGTCAGCAAGACTCCGTCGTTTATGGAGAGCATGATGAACAATGCCTTTATGGGCAAATTCATGTCGGCTTTTCTCAAATACGGCACGAAAGTGACTCCGCTTATGCGCGTAGTCCTGCTCGCGGCTTTTGTCGATTGGGATTTTTCAATGAACTATGATGTCTCCGCCGTGGCGGATCCTCTCGCTGTCGACTATACCGGCGAGAGCATGATAAGCATGATGTTCAATGCGCGCCCGACCGACCTCGAAGCCGTGTCAAAAATAGATATGCCGGTGCTCCTCGTACAGGCGCAGTATGATCTCGTTCTGATGCCGTGGATGAAGATTCAGGTCAACTCCGCTCTCGCGGATGCCGAGACATATGAAGTCAAAAAAGGCGGACATATGTGCAACGAGAACCGTGCCGATGAGCTTGCGGGCGTAACGCTCGGATTCCTCGGCTCAAACGGACTTTAATTTTTGTAAAATCAACGCTGCTCCTCCGGCGCGGAGCAATCAGCGTTCATGTAAAATCTATTCGCCGGAGAAATGGATTATGTTATGGCAAAGGAACTCGCAAAACAGTATGATCCGAAGGAAGTGGAGGACAGAACCTATAAATTCTGGCTCGACGGCAATTTTTTCCACGCCGTACCCGACCCGGAGAAGAAGCCCTATACTATAGTTATTCCCCCTCCGAACATCACGGGTCAGCTCCATATGGGTCATGCTCTTGACAATACTCTTCAGGATATACTTATCCGCTACCACCGCATGCAGGGCTATGATACCCTCTGGCTGCCCGGCACCGACCACGCTTCTATCGCCACCGAGGCGAAGATAGTCGAGGCTATGGCAAAGGAAGGTCTTACAAAGGACGATGTCGGCCGCGAAGGCTTCCTCGAGCGCGCATGGGCGTGGAAAGAGAAGTTCGGCGGCAGAATAATCGAACAGCTCAAGAAGATGGGCTCGTCCTGCGACTGGGAGCGCGAGCGCTTCACCCTCGACGAGGGCTGCAACGAGGCTGTCAACGAGGTTTTCTGCAACCTCTATGAAAAGGGACTCATTTACAGGGGCGAGAGAATAATCAACTGGTGCCCCCATTGCCTGACTTCGATCTCCGACGCCGAGGTCGAATATGAGGATCAGGCGGGTCATTTCTGGCATCTTCGCTATCCTTTCAAGGACGGAAGCGGCTATCTTGAGCTTGCAACGACCCGACCCGAGACCCTGCTCGGCGATACCGCGGTCGCCGTCAACCCCAATGATGAGAGATATAAGGATATCGTCGGCAAGACGCTCATCCTGCCCATAGTCCACCGCGAGATACCCGTTGTCGCCGATGATTATGTCGAGATAGACTTCGGTACCGGTGTCGTTAAGATAACCCCCGCGCATGACCCGAACGACTTTGAGGTCGGTCTGCGCCATAACCTGCCCGTTATCAATGTCCTGACCGATGACGCAAAGATAGTCGACGACTATCCGAAGTACGCCGGCATGGACAGATACGAGGCGAGAAAAGCTATCGTCAAGGATCTTGAGGCTGAGGGCGCTCTCGTCAAGGTCGAGGATTATAACCACAATGTCGGCACCTGCTACCGCTGCTCGACTACCGTTGAACCCCGCGTTTCAAAGCAGTGGTTCGTCAGCATGAAGCCCCTCGCGGGTCCCGCTATCGACGCTGTCAAGAACGGCGAGACAAAGTTCGTGCCTAAGCGTTTTGAAAAAGTCTATTTCCATTGGCTTGAGAATATCCGCGACTGGTGCATCTCCCGCCAGCTCTGGTGGGGTCACCGCATCCCCGCGTGGTATTGCGACGATTGCGGCGAGATAACCGTTGCAAGAACCGCTCCCGACAAGTGCTCGAAGTGCGGCAGCACCCATATTCATCAGGATCCCGATACGCTTGATACATGGTTCTCCTCGGCTCTTTGGCCGTTCTCGACCCTCGGCTGGCCGAATACCGACAGCGAGGATTTCAAGCGCTATTATCCCACCAACACCCTTGTCACAGGTTACGATATAATCCCGTTCTGGGTCATGAGAATGATGTTCTCCGGCATCGAGCAGACCGGGCAGGTTCCGTTTGATACCGTCCTCATCCACGGCCTCGTCCGCGATGAGCTGGGCAGAAAGATGTCGAAGTCTCTGGGCAACGGCATCGACCCGCTCGAGGTCATTGACAAGTACGGCGCGGACGCTCTGCGCTTCACTCTTGCCAACGGCAACAGCCCCGGAAACGATATGAGATATTCCGACAAAAAGGTTGAAGCGAGCCGCAACTTTGCGAACAAGCTCTGGAACGCCGCGCGCTTTATCCTCATGAACCTCGACGGCTCCGAAGAAGCGGGTCTGCCCGATGAGCTTGCGCTCGAGGACAAGTGGGTGCTCAGCCTCTATAACGACCTCGTCAGAGAGGTTACCGATAATCTTGAGAGATTCGAGCTCGGCATCGCCGTTCAGAAGCTCTATGATTTCATCTGGGATGTTTTCTGCGACTGGTATATCGAGCTTGCGAAGATTCGCCTGCAAAAGGGCGGCGAGCCCGCACAGTGCGCAAAGCGCGTGCTCATATATGTCATGTCCAATGTTCTGAAGCTCCTCCATCCGTTCATGCCGTTCGTGACCGAGGAGATATGGCAGTCCCTGCCGCATGAGGGCGCGAGCATAATGGTCTCCGATTGGCCGCAGTATTCCGACGCTCTGAACTTCAGCGCAGAGGAAGAGCAGATGAACATGATTATGGATGCGGTCAGGGCGATAAGAAACCGCCGCGCCGAGATGAACGTTCCTCATTCTAAGAGAGCGAAAATATATATCAGCACTTCTTATGTCGATACCTTCAGACTCTCCGGCGAGTTCATGCAGAAGCTCGCGGGCGCGTCCGAGGTCGAGGTTGAGGACGGCATCGAGATAGACGGCGCAGTCTGCATCGTCACCGACGCCGCAAAGATATATATCCCCATGGGCGACCTCGTTGACTTCGAAGCCGAGCGCGCAAGGCTTAACAAAGAGCTCGCCTCCGCTCAGAAGCAGCTCGACGGTATCAACGCCAAGCTCTCCAACGAGAACTTCGTCTCCAAAGCTCCCGCGCCGGTCGTTGAGGCTCAGCGCGAAGCGGCGAGAAAGCTGAACGAGAAGATAGCAATGCTCAACGACAGCCTCTCTAAGATCGCCAATGCGTAATTTCGTGTGATACTGCGTTGTGGGAACCATGCGAACTCAGTCACGCACCCGCGTGCGCTCCATCGTTCGCAGAACCCCATGCCTTGTCTCACCCAAAATTCCGCTATTGGCTCGCCTGTGCGTAATTTTGGCGCCAATGCGTAATTTCGCGTGATACTGCGTTGTGGGAACCATGCCCGTTCGGTCACGTACCGACGTACGCTCCCTCTCGTGCAGAACCTCACGCCTTGTCTCACCCAAAATTCCGCTATTGGCTGCCTTTTCGTGTGAACCGCGGAGAAATCGCACATAGCTGCGTTGTGAGAACCGTGCGGGCGGCAGTCGCGCACACAAAGTGCGCTCCTTTGCCCGCAGAACCCCACGCCTTGCTCTGCACAATTTCTCGCAGTTCGGGAAGACGGCTCATAATTCCGCGTGATACTGCGTTGTGGGAACCATGCCCGTTCGGTTATCGGTGTAGGGGCGGATATCATCCGCCCGTAAAATCGATATTTGTTGATAATTTCGTATGGTATCCTGCACATAAAAACCAACCTGCAAAGGACGGGCATGTCCCGTTCTTTGATGCTTTACGGAGGAAAACGGATGACACCAACTGAAGCAATCGAATATATCCATTCGCGCCTGACCTTTGGCATACACCCCGGCATGGAGCGTATCAGGGCGCTCTGCGCCGCACTCGGCAACCCGCAGGATGAGCTTCGCTTCATCCATGTCGCCGGGACGAACGGCAAAGGCTCGACGAGCACCATGATATCCTGTATGCTCTCTGCCGCCGGGTACAGAACCGGGCTGTTTACTTCGCCCTATGTCATCGATTTCCGCGAGCGCATGCAAATTGACGGCGAGATGATTCCGCCGGAGGAGCTCGCCTCTGTTGTTGAGCGCGTTAAATTAGCTTGCGACGAACTCGATAAACGCGGAATTGTCGCAACCGAGTTCGAGACCCTGACCGCCGCCGCGTTTCTCTGGTACAAAGAGCGCAAATGCGATGTCGTCGTGCTCGAAGTCGGGCTCGGCGGGCTGCTCGATTCAACGAATATTATAAAAACTCCGCTCGTATCCGTCATAACCTCGATTTCCATGGACCACACCGCGATACTCGGCAATACTATCACCGAAATAGCCGCGCAGAAATGCGGAATAATCAAGCCGCGCGGCGTGACGGTCATGTATCCCGAGCAGTCTGCTGATGCACGCCGTGTCATAGAAGAAACCGCTCGGCGCGAAAAAAATAAGCTCGCAGAGCCGGATATGACCGCCTGCCGCGTTGTTGACGAGACGATACGCGGCACAGATATAGTCTACGGCTCGCTGAATCTCCGCATACCGTTCGCGGGCGACCATATGATAAAAAATGCGCTGACAGCCGTCACCGCCGTGCGTGAATGCGGATTGAATGTCAGCGGCGAAGCTATAGAGCAGGGGATGAAAAACGCCGTGATGCCCGCGCGAATGGAGCTTATCGGCGAAAAAATTATTCTTGACGGCGGTCATAATGAAGGCTGTGCCTCGGCACTTAAAGCGTTTCTGGAACGCTTCACAAGCGGCAGACGCGTTGCCGTGTGCGCGCTCATGGGTGATAAGGACTGCGACACATATCTGCGCCTGACCGCGCCGCTGTTTGAAAAAATGTATCTGACAGCTCCGGACAATCCGCGCAGCATGAACCCCAAAGCCCTGAGCGGGCTCGCCAATAAATATTGCGCCGACTGCACGCCTGTGTCCGACCCGACAGAAGCCTGCCGCATGGCGATAAATGATATAAAGCAAAACGGCGGAACGCTTATTATTTGCGGTTCGTTCTATCTCGCGGGCGAGGTTCGCGGTTATCTTTTGGAAAATAAAAATATTTGACCCGCCGCATTTCGGCAGAATTTTCAAACGGGATGGATTATTATCTTTGATGATAATAGTCCGTCCTGTTTTTTATTTTGTACAAGCTGTGTCAGATTTTTTGATAATATTAGAAACGGCTCTCCGCTCAGAGTCAGCCAACGTCGGCACAGATTTTTCATAAGATTTGCTGCAATTAAAAATTGTGCACGGTTCGTAGGGACAGCCCTTGCGGCTGTCCGATATCGGCGGCAGCCGATACAAAATTTTAAATGTACTGATATCGTCAACAAAAAATTCAAACAAATCCGAGAATAATCCCACTCTTCCCGGACAAACTGTTAATTGATAATCACCCCAAAGGAGGAAAAAACATGGGTGTTGAAATAATCTCAAATCCGCTCAGCGTCAGCGCGCTGCTCTCCGGCGAGATAGACCACCATACCGCCGCCGCAATGCGCGCGGATATCGATGCCGCCGCTGCGGCTCAGCAGCCGAAAATACTGCGTCTCGACTTCGCCGATGTCACTTTTATGGACAGCTCCGCCGTCGGTCTTGTCATGGGTCGCTATAGGCTTCTGCAGGGCTGGCAGGGGAAGCTCGAGGTCACGAATCTCAGCGAGCGCAATTATAAGATGATGCGCCTTGCGGGCATGCAGGCGCTGTGTACGCTGTCGCAGAAAAGGAACAAGGAGGATAAACATGAGTAGAAAAAAGCCTGTCGATCAGATGAGCCTGAAAATAGAGAGCCGCTCCGTCAACGAGAGTTTCGCGCGCGTCGCAGTCTCGGCGTTTGCGGCTCAGCAGGACCCGACGGTCGAAGAAATATCGGATATCAAAACCGCCGTCAGCGAGGCGGTCACAAACTGTATCGTCCACGCCTATCCCGCGAGCGTGGGGGAGATATACATATGGGTCGGGCTGTTCGACGACGGACTCGTCCGCATCAGGATAAGGGATCGTGGGTGCGGCATAATCGATGTGCGCCAGGCGATGGAACCGCTGTTCACGACCCTCGGCGGCGAGCGAGCGGGACTGGGATTCGCCGTCATGGAGAGCTTTATGGACAAAGTGCGCGTGCGCTCCGTCCCGGGCAAGGGGACGAGCGTCACCATGGACAAATTTATAAAAGGACGCGGCGATGGACAGGGCTGAACGCAATGAACTCGTTGAAAAGAATATCGGTCTCGTCCATGCCTGCGCCAACAAATTCCGCGGCAAGGGTGCGGAGTATGACGACTTGTTTCAGGCGGGGTGCGTCGGAATTATAAAAGCCGCCGAAAACTTCGACCCGGAGCGCGGATTCTCGTTTTCGACCTATGCCGTGCCCGTCATTCTCGGCGAGATAAAGCGCATTTTCCGCGACGGCGGCAGTGTCAAAGTCGGACGCGCACTGAAAGAAAAAGCGCGTGCCGCGATGCGCGAAAAGGACGCGCTGACCGCCGAGCTCGGCTGCGAACCTACTGTAGGCCAGCTCGCCGAACGCCTCGGCAGCGATGTCGCCCAGACGGCGCAATTGCTCAACGCCGCAATGCCAGCCGTGTCGCTGACCGCCTGCACGGACGACGGAGAGGGACAGATAGACCTGCCCGTCGAGTCGCCCGAGAACGCCGCCTCGGAGCTTATCGCCCTGCGCGAAGTCATCGCTCTGCTTGATGACCGCGACCGCGAGATGATAAGCCTGCGCTATTATCGCGGCATGACCCAGAGCCGAACGGCCGAGCTGCTCGGCATGTCGCAGGTGCAGGTGTCGCGGCGCGAAAAAGCCGTGCTCGCGCTCCTGCGGCGCAACCTGTCCGCCTGATTTCCTTGACAATTCCCGCCGATGTGATAAACTTAACTGAGATCATATTGGAGGGACAAAAAATGAAAAAGACGATTCCCAACGGCGTCTATCCGACCATGATAACGCCGTTTACAAAGGACAATAAGATAGATTATGCGGCTGTCGAAGCGCTCATAAACTGGTATGCCGAGAAGAAGGTCGACGGAATTTTTGCCATCTGCCAGTCGAGCGAGATATTCTTCCTCTCGTTTGAAGAGAGACTCGAGCTCCTGCATTTTGTTATGCAGCATACGCCGAAAAACATCTCGATCGTCGCTTCAGGTCATGTCGCGGATGACCTTGACACTCAGATAGAAGAGGCAAAGGCTTTCATAGACGAGGGGATAGACGCCTATGTGTTCATCTCGAACAGATTCGCCACGGCCGATGAGGACGACAGCGTGTTCCTCAAAAATATCGACAGAGCGGTCGAATCCGTCGGCGATGTCAACTTCGGCATCTACGAGTGCCCCTATCCCTATAAGCGCGTTATGACTCCCGAGGTGCTCAAAAAGCTCGCCGAGTCCGGCAGATTCACTTTTCTCAAAGATACCTGCTGCGACCCCGGCATGATAAACGAAAAACTCAGTGCCGTTGACGGCATGGGACTCAAGATATTCAACGCCAACTCCGCGAGCCTGCTCGAAACGCTGAAAATGGGCTGCGCCGGATTCTCGGGCGTTATGGCGAATTTCCACCCGGAGATATATTCGTGGCTGTGCAAAAACTTTGAAAAAGAGCCGGAAAAGGCGAAGAAAGTCCAGGCTTTCCTCGGCTTTGCCTCTCTCGCCGAGTGCCAGCTCTATCCCGTCAACGCAAAATATTATCTCTCCCTCGAGGGCGTGCCCATGGGCTATGACTGCCGCTCGAAGGACGCCTCGGCGTTCACTCTCAGCCGCCGCATGGAGATAGATCAGATGCGCGAGCTGACCGAACAGTTCAAGGCAGATATGGGTATAGAATAATGCCCGAACTCGGTTTTCAGTATGAATTGATGCGCTCCGACCGCAGGACGCTGAGCATAAAAATATCGCGCGACGCAAAAGTCCTGGTTTATGCGCCGCGCCGCATGAGCCTCAAGCATATCGAAGATTTTCTCTTCGAAAAGCGCGAATGGGTGCTCAAAAATCTCGCAAAGGTGCAGGAGCGAAAGGACATTTCCGATTCGTTCGTCCCGGGAGTGGAGTCGGGACTTCTCCTGCTTGGGCGCGAGTATCCGCTGATAAAAAAATCCGGGAAACGCGCAGGTTTTGACGGCAGCAATTTCTTTGTCCCCGACGGGCTCTCGGCTGATGATACGGCGGCAGCGCTCAAGGAAGTCTACCGCTCGCTCGCCAAGAATTATCTCGTCCGCAGGACATATGAACTTGCCGATCAGTTCGGCGAAACGGTCGCCTCGGTCAAAATAAATTCCGCGAGAACGCGCTGGGGGTCGTGCACATCAAAAGGGAATATAAACCTCTCGCTGTTTCTCGTTATGGCGCCCGAGGACGCGGTCGATTACTGCATTATCCATGAGCTTTCGCATCTTAAACACATGGATCATTCGGCGGCATTCTGGCGGCTCGTCGGTTCGCGGTGTCCGGATTATGAAAAGCGCAAAGAGGAGCTGAGGGTTCTGAATCTCCGCCTCATGCGCGAAAAATGGTGAAAAAACGGCTGTAATCGGGCAATATATTTGCTCCGACCGCAGCCGTTTTTATTTCATAAGACCGATTGACAACGGGAATAAATTCCATATATAATTAGCTTGTAAACGGCGCGTTCGGAGAATAACCGCCGACAAAAATAATGAAAAAGGGATGGTCATGTGGCAAAAATACTTTCATTTATTGTATCTGTAATTATGTTCTGCTTCCCCGCGCTCAACATTCCGCACGTCAAGGTTGACGATACGAAGTTCAACACCGAGTATGCCAACGTTTTCGTTCACGGTCTCGCGGGCTGGGGCAGCTACACCTGGTATAACGATTTCCTGCCCTATTGGGGTATGTTCGGCGGCGACCTGATGCAGTATCTCAACGCCCGCGGTTTCGAGTGCTATTCCGCGGCGGTCGATCCCACCGGAAGCGCATGGGACAGAGCGTGCGAGCTCTACGCCCAGCTGACCGGCACCGTCACCGACTACGGCGAGGAGCATTCAAAGCGCTGCCGCCACGACAGATACGGCGAGGATTATTCCTCTGATCCGCTTATCGACGAGTGGAGCGCCGAGGATAAGATAAATCTTCTCGGTCATTCATTCGGCGGCGCGACCGTCAGACTTCTGGCTGAGCTTATGGCAAACGGCAGCGAGGCCGAGCGCGAGGCTTCGGGCAGCGATGTCTCCGACCTGTTCACGGGCGGAAAGGCAGATTGGATATATTCCGTCACAGCGCTCGCCGCTCCGCATAACGGCACGACCGCCTATCTCGTGCGCGACGCTATAATAAAGGATGTCAACGCCACCGCCGAAGAGCGCGCGGTTGTCGCCATGCTCACCGTTGCCACCGCGCCGCATCTCGACAGGGTGCTTTCGGACAGCGCGGAATATGATATGGACATCGACCACGCTCTCGCGATGAATGAGAATATCTCGACGCTCAAAAATGTCTATTATTTCTCCTATCCGTGCAGCGCGACCGAGCGCAATGCGGACGGTACTTACAGCCCGGTCGACGGCAATATAGATAGGCTCTTCAGAGCGTGCTCGATAAGAATGGGCAAGTTCACCTGCACCACCAAGGGCGGTTACGTCGTAGATGAAAAGTGGTTCGAGAATGACGGACTTGTCAGCACATATTCCGCCCTCGCGCCGTTCAACGCGCCCTCTTCCGTTTACAGCGGCGGCGAAGTCGCAACGGGCGTTTGGAACATCATGCCGACATTCAGCGGCGACCACCTCTCGATAAACGGCGGTCTGTTCGTCAATCATAATGTCCGCGTGTTCTATGTCGACCTGCTCTCAATGATAAACGAGCTGTGATATAACTCTCCCCATGTCTTGCAGGGGAGCGAAAAACAGAAATCCTACCCACGGCTTTCCCTTGGGTAGGATTTTTTTGTTAGCGCCTTTAGGCAGTTGAGCACGAAGTGCGAAACAAATAACCACCCGCTATGCGGGTGAGCGACAAAGGTTATACCAAAAAATTCTCCAAACAGGTACAACAAGGATGTTCAAGCCTATTGTAGAAGAAAGGAGAATTTTTATGGCAAATCAATATAACAGTTTATCTCACACGAAATGGTTATGCAAATATCACATAGTAATAGTACCCAAGTACAGGAGAAAGGTAATATATAACCAGTACAGAAAAGACTTGCAGGAAATAATAAGAACGCTTTGCAAGTATAAGGGTGTAGAGATAATAGAAGGACATATGATGCCGGATCATGTGCATCTGCTAGTAAGTATACCACCAAAAACAAGTGTGTCAAGTTTTATGGGATACTTAAAAGGGAAAAGTGCGCTTATGATGTTTGATAAACACGCAAATCTAAAGTATAAGTTCGGAAATCGGCACTTTTGGGCAGAAGGATATTATGTATCAACGGTTGGTTTGAATGAATCAACAATAAAGAAATACATCCAAGAGCAAGAAAAGGCAGATATAGCATTAGATAAATTAAGCGTAAAAGAGTACGAGGATCCGTTTGTGCAATAACCCCTTTAGGGGTGTGCCAAAGAGGCAAATACAATAAGGCTTGAACGAAGAGAAAGCCCGCACCTTGAGGTGCGGGTTAGTATCGGGGCTTATAGCCCCTGTTCAAACCACCCGTTTGACGGGTAGTTTTGATTTACCTTTTCAAAAAACTGGTTGAAAATCGGGTAAAATTTTTTGATTATCTCGATAATTTTTATTAAAATCTTTTCGAATGCCGCTGCAAACCGATTTTGTGCGGCCTCTTTCACTCCGTAGCCGGGGATGGTTCCGTCGCGGTTATCGACCCCGTCCGTATCGCTGCAAAATCCGCCGAAAAGAGCAAACGCAAGAGAGAGCGCCGCCTTTTCCTCGGGTGTTGCAAAGCCGTATTTTTTGCTGAAATCTTTGAGTATATTGTCGGCTACGGTTCCGCTGTAACCGAGCTCTCTGAGAAATGCGTTGGCGTCAAACAGCACATCGCCGTCCGCCGCCTCTGCCGCGGATTTGCGGATAGAGAAGGCGATGAGCTTCACTATGAGCTTGAAATCATCGGAATCCTGCGAGTAAATTCTCTTGCCGCTCTTGTAGGTGAGATAGGCCGTTGTCAGCGCCTCGTTGAGAGTCGAATAGCTGCTGTTCGGAATCTCGAGTCCGTATGCCGCCGCCATAGCCTGAATACCGTTTTCGCCGTAGATCGGGGTGTCCGACAGCTCTCTCAATCCGTCCGTGACGAGCTTGAGCTTGCCGTAAAGCGCGCTCGATTCCTCGATGCCTATGGTTTCGGGCGAAATGTCCTTGCGGATTTTTTTAGAATAAACGGCGTGCGACCTGTTCCATGTGTACTGCTGAAAATCGTTCTTCATAAGGGCGATATCTTTTTTGCTGTAGCCCTTGCAAACTTCGGCGAGCTTATCCGCGTCGATATGCTCGATTTTCTTCGTCTCGTATTTTATTTCGCTGTCGGTCATTTTGAACAGCTTGTATTCCGCGGGGAAGTTACCGAGGCTCGGCATTGAAAAATCGTATATCGTGTTGCCCAAGAAGCTCGTGTAGGAGGTTGCGCTGGTTATGTGCGTATGACCGGAGAACACGAGCTTTACACCCAAGTCCGCAAGCAGACCCGCGAACGAATACGGAGTATCGACAACATAGTTCTTTTCGAGGACCTTCTGATAGGGATTATGCTCCAAAAGATTGTGGTGCATTATCATTATCACTTTTCGACCCTCGCGCTTCGCGTTTCTGATCTGCGTAACCGCCCAGTTCATTCTCGAAAGGTCGTTGTTCGGCACAACTCTGTATCTTTCATCGCAGGTATCGAGCGCGACGAGAGTATATTCGTCGTTGAGATTGACGCTGTAGGAGCAGGTGTTCTCGTCAACGGAAACTGCCTTGTCGTATCCGAACTCGTGATATATGGAAATAAAATCCTCGCGGCCTACGGCGCAGTTGAGGGCGCTGTCGTGGTTGCCGTTTATAACATAAACCTGCTTCCCGGTCTCCTGTTCAAACTTTCTGAACTTCGCGGCAACTGCCTCATGCTCGGAGGCAAAATCTCTGCCGTGCGTTGCAATGTCGCCGGTTATCAGAACAAACCGACACTCGGGATTTTTTGCGCACTGATCCAAAAACTCGTCGATGATAAAGCCGCTTTGGTTATAAAGCGAGTCCTTGCCCGATTTGAAGGTGGTTTCAACGCCCTCGTTATACGGGGTGGAGGTCGCCGTTTTTGCGGGCGTGACATAGTGAACATCGGAGGCGACGGCGAAGCAAAGTTCGCTTTTGTCCTCCTGTGCGTATACGCCGGCCGTAAAAGCCGAGCCGCAAATAAGAATGAGCGCAAGTAAAACGGAGATGAATTTTTTCACTTTAATAACCGCCTTTGCTGTATTATATATAAAATTTTATCAAAACGGCAAATTGTTGTCAAGCGGCGTTTTATCGCCCGTGAACGAAAAACGGCAGGAGCCTTTTGAAGCCCTGCCGCTTTTCTCGTTATTTTATATATCCCGGTGCATCGCTTTCGGGAATGTACATCGTCTGATTGTAGCCGTCGGTGAATGTTATCTGCGCGATATAGCCGCCGAGAGAGGTGTAACACTTCCCTTGGGCGAGAGCGAACAGCTCATTTGCCTGTTTCTGATTCGTAACGCTCTTTATGAAGCAGTCGTCCATGTCACCGAAAGTTTTGTTCACCAACTTTATTTCTTTCGTGTTGAACATCATGCTCATAATAAAAATCGGGTTTATCGCGGTGCCGCCGTATTTTCCGCTTTTGTTTATCTCCTGCGCCTGCAAAATGATGCGGCGGCAGTCGTAAATATTGGCGCTCTTGACTTCGCGCTTTTGCCCGAGCGCGTCCGCCATGCCGTGTTCTTTGATAAACTTCAGCGTCTCGGTCATATCGTCAGTGATAGCCGCAAGAACCGACCTGCCTTCAACATTTTCTTCATATCGGCCGCCGTAGTATGTGGCATTGTCGATGAGATAAATATATGCGACTTCCTTTTCGCTGCCGCGAAGAATATCCGTATATTTTTTCTTCGATATGTCGCTCCATATGCATTTGCCGAGCTTATCAAGCTCATCCGAGCTCAGCTCGCGGCAGAAGCTGCCGTCCTTGCTCGCTATTAGAACGCCATCCTTATTGCGTAGCGGATTGCCGTAGTTTCGAAATAAGAAATAGCCTTGCGATTTCGACATATTCGGAGCTTTTACGTCTTCGCTTTCGAGCTTTTTGAGCTCTGTATCGGAGGCGGCGAGGAAAAAATATTGCTGTTCCTTTACCCCGTCCGTGTCGGCAACGGCGAAATATGAGTTGAGGTCTTTTTCGCTTATGTTCGTGAAAGTGCGCTCCATACTCCTGCCGTTCTTGAAATAATATTTGACGGAGAACTGGGTGTTTGTCTTTTCGTCGCCCTTCTTCTCGTTCGTTATGAGCTTGTGGATGGAGAGCACCGTGTTTATGTCCTTTTCCGTCGAGAGAGTTATGCAGTTGGAATAGGGTTTGACAACCGCCGCAGTGCCCTTGACGGTGCGGAGTATACCGCCGTTTTGCGCCAGTCCGCTCTCAAAGCTGAACGGCATCGACACCGTGACATACTCTATCTCATCCGCCTCCGGAACGCGTGCGGTGTAGCCGAATCCGCCTGTCAGGAATATTGCGGTGATTATCGCCGCTGCGCCGACCGGCATTGCAAACTGCCAGAGATTCTTGCGAACCGCCTTCAAATTCCTGCGCACAATGAACGTGTAGGCAAAATATGCCGCGAGCATGACGGCGATACCCAAAAGCACGGCAAGAGCAGTATTAACGGAGGGGAGAGCCGTTTTCAAAACCCATGCGGGAACGGAAAATCCGCAGAACACTATTATCGCCGAGGTAAGTGCTGTGAGCACACGGCTCGCCGCCGGAACGCCTAATTCCTCAAGCTTCTTTTTGCCGAACATCCGCTGCGCGAGCACGATCAATACTGCGGTCAAAACTATCCAAAGCAGTATCGGAAGCCATGCGTCTATCCCGGGCAGGGACGAGCCGTCCTTGCAGAAACCGAAGTCGATAGGGCCGAATCCGCGCAGCTTCAAGCTCATCACATCCGCTCTGCTTGTCCCGGGAACGCGGAGCAGCGTGAACGGGCAGAATGCCATTATCCCGCGTCCGCCCCGTTGGATGGAGAAACTGAAATAGTAATGCTGCATATCCATGTCGCCGGTGTAATTCACGCCGGAGACTGCCGTTCTGCCGCGCAGAAATACCGAAGAAAGGGCGTCCCAAGCAGTTGAGAGAAGCGGCAGGGCGAGAATGAGCACTACAGAATAGAATATGCTCTCCGCAACGCTGCCCGTGAGCGAAGCCGTCAGCGCGCCTATCGCGAAGCCCGCGAACATCATCGTCAAAAATCCGGAATACTGATAGAATATTACCGGGAGAATTTTTGCGGCGGAGCAGCCGGACGCGCAGCATATTATCGTGCTGATTATTCCGGGTATTATTATCGCCGCACTGAGGAGCGTCAGCGAAGAAATGCAGCGGTTTTTAAAGAGCGTCGAGCGGCTGAGATTGAAGCTGAACCACACGTTCGACTGATTCTTTATGTTGATGAATCGCAGAGTGTATGCCGCCTGTATCGCGCCGACGAGCACAATGCAGAATGAGATAAAAACAAGCGCATCGGGCGAGTCCCTGAACCATGTGAAAAAGACCTTTTCTTTCTGTTTGAACTGAAAATATGCGCATACTGCCGCCTGCACAGTGAATGCGAGAAAGGTCAGCGCGGGTATGACGAGATTTGAAGCAAAGCTGCGCTTTAAGTCGGCGGAAGCAATATTATTCAAAGACTTTTGAGATTTCATCGCTCTTGTCCTCCGTTTCCTGTAAGAATATTTCTTCAAGCTCCATCGGAAACTCGTCGATGAACAGCGGATTTGATGCGTCGAGCTTTGCCCTCGCGTCGTCGATGTGTCCGCAGACGGTCACAACGGCGCTTCGGCCGTCGATGTCGAGCTTTTTGATGTCGATATTCCCGAATATCGAGCGCGTCGGCTCAAAGTCAAACTGAAGCCTGAATTTGCGCCAGGTCGAGGGGATATCGTCTGTGCAGCAGTTCATCTGCATACGCTTGCCGGATATCAGCACTATCCTGTCGCAGAGGTTTTGGAGGTCTGCTATCGCGTGGGACGAGATGAGCATGGTGCAGCCGCTCTGAGCCATGTAGTCCATGAAAAGCTGCTTGCAGATGTCCTTTTTTGCGATGTCAAGCCCGTCGAGGCATTCGTCGAGCAGTAGGACCTTCGGCGACGAGGCGAGCGCTAACGCTATCTCCGTCTGGCGCTGCATTCCTTTTGAAAATCCGCGTATTTTCGCGTCGCCGTCAAGCTCAAAGAGCTTTAGCATACGCTCAAAGTTGCCGAATGAAAACTCCGGGTAGTAGTCTTTGTAGAAGCGAGCCGCGCTGTTCGGGGTCGAGCCGACGGGGAAGAAAAGATCGTCCGGCACGAAGAACAGCCGCGAGCGCACCTCGTCGGAATTGTAGGTGGATTCGCCGTCTATAAGCACCTTGCCGGAGTCCGGCTTATAGAGCCCCGCGGCGCATTTTATGAGCGTTGTCTTGCCCGCGCCGTTGTAGCCTATCAGACCGCAGACGGACGAGTCACCGGCGGAGAAGGATATGTCCTCAACGGCGGTAAAGTCGCCGTAGCTTTTTGTGACGTTTCTGAATTCAATCATGGCGTTTGCCTCTTTGCTCCTTTCATTTGTTTTCGGCGTAGACCTGCTTTAGAAGCTCCTCAATATCCGCTTCGCTCAGCCCGTTTGCCTTCGCCGAGCGCAGAGCGGCCGAGAGCGCCGAAAGAGCCTGCTCACGCACGCGGCTGTTGTCCGCCGCGTTTTCGCTGATAAAGACTCCGCGCCCGGGTTGGGAATAGGTCACGCCCTTTGCCTCAAGCTCCTGAAACGCGCGCTTTACGGTGTTCACATTGAGCTTGAGCTCGGAAGCTAAAGAGCGGGTGGAGGGCAGACGGTCGTGCGGCTTGTACACGCCGCGCCTGACCATGAGCATCACCTGCTCCTCAATCTGTTCGTAGATAGGTGTTTTTGAGTGAAAATCGAGTATAATCACGATTTGTCCTCCGTATTAAAAAGTTAGCTAACTGAGCTATCTCAAATAGCTCAGTTGTATATTATCATCCTTTTCGGCGTTTGTCAACAAAATAGTTATATTTTTCCCGCTGTCAATATCCCCAAATGTCCCGGCTTCCAATTGTGCATATTGCAAGAAATTTTTAAAATATATACAAAAAGATGCGATAAAATAAGTGAATATGTTGCAATATCGCCAATATAATGCTATGATTAGAAAAAACAAGCAGGAGGGTAAAGATGTATAACACAGAAAATCCGTACAAAAGCGCGGGGGAGTATCTGAAAGCGCCGCTGTTTGAAAAATATCAGCTCAGGCGCGCTGCGGTCAAGACCTCGACCGCGCTGTTCCCGTTCATGCTCTTCGCCGCGATATTCGCGTTCATAATACTTATTCTCGGAAAAGTTTTTCCGTCCCTGCTCGACGGGCTCTATTGGGTCTCGTATATGTCCGTCCAGCTTTTCGGCATAGGCATGTCGATATGCATGGCGTATTACGCGGGCGGATTTTTCTCCGCTCTCGTCTCGGGCGTTCTCGCCGTATATTTCGGTCTCTTCTGCACCCAGGTCGCGGGCGTTGAAACAGTAGGCGGCTCGTCTGTTATCGGCTTCATGGGCTATTATGTGATAGCGTTGCTGAGTACCGTGTGCGTGACCTTCCTGCACAAGGTCTGCGTCGTCGTTATAGAATGGGCGTTCGGTCTGCTGTTGAAGCTTGCCCATTCAAAGATAAAAGACGAAGCAAAGCGCGAGGAGCTGATATGCACATTACGCCCGCAGCTTAAAAATATGACCCTGCTCGGCGATTCGCTCGTTGTTATCGGGCTTTCCGCTTTCGCGGTGTTCTTCGTTATGAACTATGCCTACGCCCTGCCGATGACCCTGCTCGCGCATAAGCTCGCCGGAATAGTCGCCTCCTCCGCCAATATTATTCTCAAAGGCGCCGTGATAGGCTTCGCACTCGGTTTCGATGTCGGCGGTCCGCTTTCGCTCGCGGTGTTCGATGAGATATTCAAGGGCGTGCTGGCGGGCTCAATGGAGAGCGCAAGACTGCTCACCGTGTTCTCTGCAGCGATGATAACCCCATCGTGGATATGCATGATTTATCTCTTCGTCGGCAAGAAATTCAAGTCTTGGCCGATGGTCGTCTATGATGAAAACCTGCTCAACACGGGCTTCATTAACGAGGTGTTCCAGAATGTCAGACTCATGGCGATGTCTCCGATGGTCTATTGCGTCAGAGAGCCGCAGACAACGCCTTTTGCACTCATCGGCGGTACAACGCTCACTGGTATCCTCGCCGCGGCGTTCGGTATCTGCAACGAGTCATTCTTGACCGATTATGCCCAAAAATACGGACTTCTCCGCACTTCCACAATCGTCGTCACCGATAAATACGATGCCTTTGCGGGGCTGCTGCCTCCGCTCTATGCCGGCGGGGGAGCGAAGGTTATTCTGCTCTCGTTCGCGGCGGCACTCGTCGGCTCGCTGCTCGGCGTGGGGATTGTAGTCCTGCTCAAGAAAGCGCGCTATTCAAAGCAGGAGAAGCGCGGCGAGGATCTCTTCCTTGCATACGGCTATGAGTTCACTCAGCAGGAGTGGAACGAGACATATAAGAAAAAGTCGAAGCTCGAACAGAAATTAGGTCTCGCGGGCGATATAGAAGAAAACGAGCCGGAGTTCGAACCGGTCGAATAAAACAAAACCGGGGTTGGCGAAATACCAATCCCGGTTCTTTTTGTCTCTTATTCTTTTACATATCTGTCGAATGTAAAAACGTATCCGTTGCTTTCCTGCGCGGCGGAGCGCTCGACGAGTTTCCAGCCTTCGCGGCGGTCGAGATCGGGAAAGAACTTTTCAGCCTTTCCGTCCGCATTCACGCGCGTTACATACGCTTCATCGCATGAGTCGATCAGCTCGTTGTAGACCGCCTCTCCGCCCATGAGGAATACATTCTTGCTATTTTCTATAATGTCCGCGAGCTCGTCAATGCCGTGGCACACCGTGACATTCTCGGCGCTCCAATTTTCATCTCGCGTCAGCACTACATTCTTCCTGCCCGGCAGAGCCTTCGGCCCCGGCAGGGAGAGAAATGTCGTGCGCCCCATTATGACGGTGCTGCCCATGGTCTTCTCTTTGAAAAACTTGAGGTCGGCGGGGATGTGGAAGAGCATTCCAGTACCCTTGCCGATGCCCCAGTTTATATCGGCGCAAACTATTGCTTTCATCTTGGCTCCTTATATCGCAACGGGTATCTTCTCGGTGAACTCGTGATATTTGTAGTCCTCAAAATGTACGCTGTCGGGCGTGAACTTGTAGAAATCCGTTATCGACTTGTCGAGGACGAACTTCGGCGCGTCGTAGGGCTCGCGCTTTATCAGCTCTTCGACTATCGGAACGTGCTTGTCGTAGATGTGCGCGTCTGCAATGACATGAACAAACTCGCCCGGCTCAAGTCCCGAGACCTGAGCTATCATATGAACGAGCGTCGCATATTGGCAGACGTTCCAGCTGTTTGCCGTGAGCATATCCTGCGAGCGCTGGTTGAGTATCGCGTTGAGCTTCTTGCCCGTGACATTGAAAGTCATGCTGTAGGCGCAGGGGTAGAGATTCATTTCGCTCAGGTCTGCGTGGACATATATATTTGTCAGTATGCGGCGGCTGAGCGGGTTGTGCTTGAGGTCATAGAGAACTCTGTCAACCTGGTCGAAGTCGCCCTCGGGATAGTGGTGCTTGACTCCGAGCTGATAGCCGTATGCCTTGCCGATGCTGCCGTCCTCGTTAGCCCAAGCGTCCCAGACGTGCCCCTTGAAGTCGTTGACGTTGTTCGATTTTTTCTGCCATATCCAGAGCAGCTCGTCCGTTGCGCTCTTGATAAAAGTCTTTCTGAGCGTCATTGCCGGGAACTCCTTTGAAAGGTCGTAGCGGTTGACGATGCCGAATTTCTTTATCGTGTGCGCGCTCGTGCCGTCCTCCCAGTGCGGGCGGACGTTGTAGTCCGTGTCCCATGTGCCGTTTTCGAGTATATCCTTGCAGTTGGCGATAAATACCTCGTCTGCGTAGCTCATTTCTTCCTCTCCTCTTTGCCTTTTTATATTATTCCCGTCTGCCGGAGCAGATCGGGTATTCCGTGCTCAAAATCAACGCCGTAGCGAAGATCCGTGCCCGCCTCTTTCGTTCTCACGATGCAGCCGTGGGTATAGTCAACGGCTATCCTCGCGCTCTCGGCGAGGGTGAGTCCGTTCAGGTACGCGCCGAGCAAAGCGCTCGCAAATACGTCGCCCGTGCCGTGAAAATATCCGTCCACCGTGTCCGAAAGCGCGTAGCTTATTTTATCTGTCAGGCGGTCATAGGTAGCCGAGCCGACCTGTTTTTTGTCGAATGCAACGCCCGTCAGAACCACCTTTGACGGTCCGAGACAAGAGAGCCTGCGAAGCGTCGACTCAACATATTCTTTTGAGTAGGGGGCGGGGCGGTATTCCTCGCCGAGCATGAACGCCGCCTCCGTGAAGTTCGGAACGATTATGTCCGCCTTGGCGCAAAGGCGCGTCATCTGCTTTGCGAAGTCCATGTCAAACACCGTGTACATCTTCCCGCCGTCCGCCATCGCGGGGTCGACGAGCACAACGGTGTTTTTCTCTTTGAAGTCATCGATGAAATCCGTCACTATGTCTATCTGTTCAAGAGAGCCGAGAAAGCCGCTGTATATCGCGTCAAATTTTATTCCGAGCTTTTTCCAGTGCGCCGCTATCGGGCGCATATCTGCCGTGAGGTCGCGGTAGGTGAAGCCATCGAGCCCGCCCGTCTGCGTAGAGAGCACGGCCGTGGGTATGGCCGCCACTTCAATGCCCATAGCGGAGATTATCGGCAGCGCGACTGTCAGCGAGCATTTGCCGAAGCCCGATATATCGTGTATGGCGGCCGTTCTTTTGAGTCTCTCCATGTGTATCACTCGCTTTTTGTTATGATGTCCGCAAGCTCGTCTGCGGTCAGATTCGGAATATATTTTTCCACCCGGGCTTCTTCGAGTACCGATAATATTTTTTCGCGCCGAAACTCCGCCCCGCAAAGCCGCGCTTCGAGCTTTGAAATATCTCCGCTGTTCATAAAATCGCCGAAAATGCGTATATCTTCTATCCGCCCGCAGGCGGTTTTCTTTTTTATATAAACCGTTCCGCAGCTAAGACTGGATCGCTCGGATTTTTGGAGCCGCTCGGCGCCGCAGTTCCATTCGTCGGTCGAATATTTGCTGTCCCGAAGCTTCTCAATGGCTTCTATATCGCTTTCGCCGGGCTCGTATCTTTCTCCGCCGCGTTCCGTCATATATCCAGCCAGCATCGCGCCGATAATATCGGGGCTGACTTCTTCTTTCGTGTATTCGGACAGATTTGCAACGCGGCTTCTGACTGATTTTACATCGTGTCCCATCAGCTTGGTTTCGTCCGGCTTCAGTGCTTCGGACATAGCCGCAAGGTCGGCGTTTATCAGCAGTGTGCCGTGAAACAGCGACCTGCCGCCGCGCGAGCACATCGCCGTGCCGGAGATTTTTCTGCCGCCGACAAGAATGTCGTTTCGCCCGGAAAGCTCCGCTTCAACGCCGAGGGAGCGAAGAACCTCGATAACAGGTCTGCATAGCTTTGCTCTGTCCGGCTCGCCGTTTTGAATGAATGAAAAATTGAGGTTGCCCGTATCGTGATAGACAGCCCCGCCGCCGGTCATCCGCCGAACAACGGGCAGCGAGCGGGTGCGGACATAATCACCGTTTATCTCGTCCGCCGCGTTCTGATTTCTGCCGATTACAATGCACGGCTCGTTTTGCCAGAGCAGGAAAAAATCTTCGTCCTTTTCGCAGAGAAAGTATTCCTCAGCCGACAGGTTGAAAAACGGGTCGGTGCTGCCGAGCGTCAGAATAAACACAAAACTCATCTCCGAAAATCTGTTGTTTTTTATAATATCATTTTGCGGGAAGAAAATCAATAAAAAGCGCGAACGAAACACGAAAAAGAGCCGCCCTGCGAGTTTTGCAGAGCGGCTCGTCTGTGTTATTTAAACAGCTTCTTTATAAAATTAATTATAGATGACGTGATTTTAAGAATCGGCTTGAAGATTGCTTGGAAAGCCTTGACAACGAGCGATTTATCCGTGCCGTTGTCGTTCTCTATTTCGGCATAGAAAGCGTCGTAGTCGCCTTTTTCGTATCTTTCAAGCATTTCGCCGAAGGTGACGTCCTTTTCCTCGCCGTCCTTCATAACGCTTATCTTCACATAGATATCCTTGAAGGTGAGGTACTCGGAGTCGGGATCGACGCACTCGAATCTCTTGCCGTCCGTAGAGTCTGCCGTCTTGATTCCGTCGAAGGTCAGAACGTCGAAGTGGAGATACATGGCGTCAGGGTATCTCGATGCGTAGTAGGCGAGGTATCTTCCGGCAACGCTCTCAAAGACGGTGAGCGTGCCTTTGAAGTTTATAACCTTCTTCTCCTCGTCGTAGCTTACTGTCACAAGCGGCATCTCATTATCAATGGCGAAAGCCTGCGCGGCGGTGTTCTTCTCGTCGCATATGAGCAGGAATTTTTCGTTGTGATTGTCAAACGCATCGTATTCTATTTCCGTGTCGCCCTCGGCGGTTATCGCAACCGTCATGAGGTCGCCGCAGTTTGCGAATGCGAGGGAGTTTATATTTTTTACATCGCTTCCGAGCAGAACTTCCGTCAGATACGGGAATCCGTTGAACGCATTCTTGCCCACGGAGGTCACTCCGTTGCCGAACACAACTCCCGTGACCAAATCGGCGTTGCTGCTCCAGGTGTAGTCTGCAACATTGTCATAGGAATACATGTCGCCGCTGCCCTCGACCGTTATCTGATAGAGGTCGGGCTGGAAGCTCCATGTGAGGTTGTCGCCGCATACGCCGCTCGTCTGACCGTAGTTGTAGACTATCTTGATGTTCTTGAGCGCGGAGGCGACATCAACAACATTTATCTTGTCCCAGTCGCTCTTTGTGCCGCGATAGTATATAGTATCTATCCTGTTCGTGTCGCCGAGCGCACCGATTTCTATCTTCTTTATGCCCTTGCCGACAACGACGGTTCTGAGCTTCGGACATATCGAGAATATATCTTTGAAAGTGTCTACTTTGTCGTTGAACTCGAAATGTGTCAGCGGGGTGCTGCTGAATGCATGGGTTCCCACATATTCAACCGAGTCGGGGAGATAGAACTCTGTCATTCCGCATCCGTCGAATGCGTATGAGTCTATCATTCTGACAGTGTCCGGGACTGTGGTTATCTTGAGCGAGCCGCAGCTCCTGAACGCGTCAGACGGAATCTTCTTGATGGCATATGAGAAAGTTACATCAGTAAGATTCGCGCACCTGTAGAAAGCATATTGATCTATGTTGCAGTTTATATCGAATGTGAAAGCTTTCTCGAAGTTCGGGCAGTGGAGCAGGAGCGACTTGTCCTTGTTATAGAGCACTCCGCGCTCGTCCGCGCTGTAGTTCGGGTTGGCGGCGTCTACCGTGATCGCCGCAGGGCAGCCGCTGAAAGTGTATCCGGGAATTGATATCTCTGTAAGATTTTTCGATATATTTATCTCTTTGAGCGCACAGCCTGTGAAAGCCATATTGCCTATCGTTGTGACAGAATCCGGAATATTTACGCTTTCAAGCTTTCTGCAGCCAATAAAGCATTCCCGTGGAATAGTTTCAAGACCCTCGGGCAGAGTTGCCTTTGTCATTTTCCAACAGTCACGGAATGCGCCGACGCCTATTGTCTTTACGGAGCCCGGGATAGTGATGTCAACAAGCTTTGTCGCACTGTAAAAAGCGTAATCGCCGATGGTTTCAAGTCCGCTCGGGAGATTGACATCGGTGACTCCCGTGTTCTTGAATGCGTATGGCGCGATTTCTTTTACAGTAGATGCAACCGTGCACTCGACAACATCGTAGTCAGCCGTTGTATTTTGGGCAGGGAACCTGATGAGCTTTGTCTTGTCCTTGTTGTAGAGAATTCCGTTGAGCGAGCTGAGATACGGGTTGCCGGAATCGACCTCGAACGATTTCATGTAATAGAACGGCTGTATCGAGTCGCAGAACACTCTCGCATCGGTTACGTTTATGTTCTTGCCGATTTTAACCTTGAGAGCGTATGTGTTTATTTCCGAGGTGTCCCATTTCTTTATGTCATTGACCGTCAAAGTGCCGCTTCCTGTTATGGTTACAGTACTTTTGGATCTATCGAAGGTGAAGGTTATCTCCTCCGGCTCTTCCTCTTCGCTGTAATTATAAACAACATTTGCCGATTTAATGGCGCTGTTGTCGTAGCTGTCTATAGTTATGAGCTTCCAGAGTTCCTCTGTGCCGCGGTAATTTACCGTATTCAGCGATGAATTGAACGCAGCGCCGTCAACTCTCTGAAGCGTCGCGGGGAGAGTTACGGTATTGAGATTTTTGCAGCCGTTGAAAGCATATGTCGGTATGGTGCGCAGGTTATATGCAATGTCAACATTCCTGAGATTTTCGCACCCTCTGAATGCATATTTATTGAGATCGCATCTGACGGTGTAGTCAAAAGTATACGGAAGATTCGGGCAGTAGTAGAGCAGGGTCTTGTCCTTGTTGTAGAGCACACCGAGATCGTCCGTGCTGAAATACTGATTTTCGGGGTCGACTGTCAGGGCAATATTGAGTCCGCCGAAATTTCTTCCGGGGGAGTCGGTAAATGTCTGAAGATTTTTCGGCAGCTTCAGGGTTTTAAGCTTGGTGCAGCCAAAGAATGCGATGTCGCCTATAGTTGTCAGTGAATCGGGAAGATTTACTGTTTCGAGACTTCTGCATCTGTCAAATGCGTCTTCGGGTATCGCGGTAACGCCCTCTTCAATGGTTACCTTGTTGAGCAGATTGCACTGAGCCAGAACGCCTTTGCCCATCGAGGTCACCGTGCCGGGTATTGTGATATAGAGTAAATTGCCGCAGTTGTCAAACGCAAAGTTTTCTATTGTCTCAAGACCATCGTTCAGGAATATTGTTTTGAGAGCGGAAGAAAACTCAAAAGCACGGTAAGAAATGGTTTTCACGGTATCGGGAACGGTGTAAAACGAAAATTCTTTGCTCCCAGCTGGGTATTTTATGAGCACAGTCTTATCTTTGTCCATAAGCACGCCGTCGGGGTTGCAGAGATATTTATTGTTCGCGTCTACCTCATATTCATCTACAAAGTCAAAGTTCTCAAAGACGCGACCGGTTGTGATATTTACATCCGCCCCGATCTTTACATGCTCGGCGACCCATGAGCCGCCGAAAAGCCCGAAGTCGGCAACATCTTCGCCGAGTGTGCCGCTGCCGCTCAAAACGAGCGTTTTGTCGGCCGAGGTGTAGACCCAATCGACTCCGTTGACTGTGCCGCTTGCGTCCGAGCCTGCGGCAAAAGCCGCTCCGGCGCAGCCGAACACAGTCAGTGCCGCGAGCACAACGCTCAAAAATTTCCTGAGCGTTGCTTTGATTTTACTGTTCATCGTTTCTTGCACCCTTTCTCATTATCATCATCACTTCAACAGTGAAATATCCGTTTTCATATTTGAGATTGACCTCGCCGTTGTATTTCTTTGCGGCGCTTCTTATGCTGCCGATGCCGAGCCCGTGGTTCACGCTGTCGAGCTTCGTCGTTTTGACAGTGTTGTTCTTTATCTCGACCGGGTGGAGAGTGGGGTTGCTGACGGTCAGCATGAACACCGCCGAATCCTGAACGGCGTGAACGCTGATGACCGCGTTGTCAACAAGCTTGCTTGCCTCAACAGCGTTGTCCAGCGCGTTCGCGAGGATAGTGCAGAGGTCGATGTTTTCAATCCCGTCGGCGGGTATTATTCCGTCGAAATCAAGCTTGGTCTGCCAAACTGCTGCAGCCGCGCTCTTCTCGGCGAGTATGGCGTCGGCAAAGTGGTTGCCTGTCGAAAATGCATTTTTCGTCGCGTCGAGCCTGCCGTAAAGCTCGTCTATGTATTTTTCCGCCTCGCCGTACTGCCCGTCGGATATCAACGCCCTGACGGAGGTGAGATTGTTCTTGAAATCATGGCGGAACACACGCATATCGCGGTTCTTCTGAACCATATTATTGTAGTGGTTGAGCTCGAGCTCAAGCTGCTTCTCCGTCGCGCGCTTTCTCTGCGAAGCGATAAGATATTTTGTAACCAGATACGCTATGCATCCGACGATGAGCACGGACGAAAGCATAGTCAGCGCGTTTGCCGTCTCTTTGGAATAATCCGCGTTGAGCGACACAGTGACGCTGTAATATGCGGCGAGAAATGCCGCGAATATCATCAAGCTTGCGACCGGCGGGAATCTGTCGAACGATTCTATGGTGTCAAAATCGCCGACCCTGTCGCTTGTCAGCATGATAGCTATGAACACCAATACATACAGTATGGCTTTTGCCGACATCTGACCGATGGTGTCGAGCTTGAAGGCGTAGTTTATAATGAACGCGAAATAGTCGAGGCTCGCCGCCATCGCGATACCTATCCATAAAAACGCCGTCTTTTTTTTGTACGGCTTCAATACGAGATAGGGGAACACGATAAAGCAGAGCGTCGATGTTGCGTCCGCGATGTCGGTTATGTCGAAATATTCTGGCAAGAATATCGGGAGAATCGAGAGGGCGGCAAGAACAACGCAGAAAACGACGAGCGGAGCTTTTCTGACCTTTTTCTTGTAGCCTATGAGTGCGTGCAGGAATATGTATACGAAAATCATGCATGCGGCGCAGCTGATGAGGTTCAGCGGCGGGCAAACAGCATTTAATACTTTGATATTGTTCATCTTCTGTTACCCCTATACTTTAAAGCGCGTTGCGTTGCCGTGCCAGCTCGCGAAGCTTTCTGGATATCTTGCTTAAGCTTTTCGCTCTGATCGGAATGCTCTCCTCACGGTTCTTTATGTATATACCATCCGTATTAAGGTAATCTATCATCGACAGATTCGTCAGATAGCTGCGGTGCGTGCGGAAAAAGTAAAAAGGCGTAAGCTCCTTTTCAAGGCTGTCGAGAGACCTTTTGCAGACGAACACTTTCTCTTCGCCGTCGCTGTCGTAGTGGATATATGCGTCCTTACGCTCGACTTTTATAAAATATATGCTGTCTATGTCAATGAGCTTTGAATCCCCGCCGTTTCTGACGAGCAGGCGGCGGAATGAATATGCGTCCTTGTCCAGCTCGTTGAGCGCACGGTAGAGCTTCTCTTTCTCAACGGGCTTTGTGAGATAGCGATGCGCATGAACCTCAAAAGCGTCGTAGACGATGTCGTCGTATTGCGAGATGAATATAATAGTCTTCGTTGTCATATATTCTTCTCTGATACGCCTTGCAAGCTCGAACCCGTCTATATCCGGCATTCGGTAATCGAGAAGAAAAACATCGAATTCACCGATTCTCTCCGCCAACTCCTCGGAGTTTGAAAAGGCCGTAGCGCTTATTCCGTAGGCTGCCTTTCGCGGATATTCTTCAATGAGCGACATTATCTCCCGAAGTTCCCGCAAATCGTCGTCACATACCGCAATTCTCAATATAATCTACCCCCAAAAAAGAACAAAAAAACTTCCTACTGCATTTTAATACTTTAAACAATTTCTGTCAATGAATTTGGATGCTTTGCCCAAAAAAAATTAGTTAATACCGAAAAAAGTCATGTTCGTACCGAGGGGGTAGCCTTTTAATTCTTCTTCCCGTTTTTGCGCTTTTTCGGCAGTCCCTGCGCAATATGCGGAAAAGAATTTTCCGTCTGCGAGGTCGGCTGAATGTTGTAGGTTCCGTATTTGTTCACCATGTCGAATGAGTCCTCGGGTTCGCCCATGACGGGGTCGGAGCTCGGGGTGGGGCAGTGGCTGCCGTCGAATTTTTTGTCGTTTTCTTTATTCATTTTAATTTTATCCTTTCTGATAGAAAAAAGCACCTTTGCATTTATTATCGTTTCCGCCCGACGCCGAAAAAATTTACTCGTTCACAAAGATTTAAAGAAATTTTTATATTCTCTTTAAACTCTATTGCAATTCTGTATCTAATTATTGTATAATTATGGCACATTTTCAAAAGGAGTGTCGCTTTTTCATGAAAGAAGAACACAGAAAGTATGCCGAAGAGGTATACGACATAATCAATCATGCCGCGAAGAACATCGGCTCGAGACTGCCGGGTTCGGACGGCGAAAAAAAGTTTGCCGCCTATATGGGCGATAAGCTCAGAGAGATCGGCATCGAGCCCGTTCGCGAAGAGTTTGCGGTTTCCCCGCGTGCGTCCATCGGTGGAATCCCCTATGCAGGCTGGCTCGGTCTCGCGCTGAGCGCCCTTGTCTATATCGCAATGGGCATTCCCGCAGTCTGGTACGGCATGGCTCTCGCTTCGGCGGCATGCATCGTCTGGCTTGTCTGCAGCGTTTTCCTTTATAAGACCTGGTTCGATATGTTCTTCAAGCAGGAAGTATCGCAGAACACCTATGGCGAGCTGCTCCCGGAGGACGGCAAGTATGACTACACCATCATCCTCTCCGGCCATACCGACACCAGCTGGAACTGGCGTCATTCCGAGCACGCTTCGAAGTTCACTAAGACAAACCCCGCACTCGGCCTCGTTGCCACCTTCGGTAAGGTCGGCTTCGGCGCTCTCTGCTTCTTCTTCCTTGCAGGCACTTCGATTGCCGTCGCAACCCTCTACACCGGCTATTATTTCGGCGCAAGCTGGGCAGCGGAAGCTTTTGCTTCTCCCGCGTTTGTGAACTTCATGTTCGCTATGCGCTTCCTGCCCCTCGTCACCGCTATCGGCTGCGCGTTCCTTGTCATGTGGGCTGATCCCGATCCGCGCAACGCATCCCGCGGCGCTATGGATAACGCCTCCGGCTGCGCTATCAGCTATGCTGTTACAAAGTATTTCAAAGAGAATCCCGACAAGATGCCCAAGAACTGCCGCATCATCGACTTTAACTGCGGCTCCGAGGAGGCTGGACTCCGCGGCTCTATCGCGTTCACCCGCGCTCATAAGGGCGAGGCCATTCTTGAAAACGCGTGGAACATAAATATCGACTCCGTCGCCGATAAGGACTATTTCGAGGTTGTTATCAAGGACGATTGGCAGTTCTGCCGCTTCGACAAGGATCTTGAGACAATGTTCAAGGATACTTTCTCGGAGCTCGGTATTCAGAGCAAGTCCAACGGCTGCATACATAACCCCGTCGGCGGCTGCGACAGCACCCCGATGACCAAGGCGGGCATGAAGTCCGTTACATTTGCGGCTCAGGATCCGACCCTGACCTATTATTATCACACCTGGCGCGATATGCCCGAGCGCTTCAGCGTTGACACCGTCGGCGACGGCTTCGATGTTGTCCTCGGTGTTATCGACAAGATTGATAAGTTCCAGCAGGCAAACGGCTTCACCGGTTCCCGCCAGTAAAAAAAGTATTTTGAGCGGCTGCCGCGAACCGTATTTGCGGTTTCGGGCGGCCGCTTGACTTATATTTAAGGAGGTAATAAAAATGAATCTTCAGTCAGTCATTGACAAGAAGAAAGAAGCAGCCGAGTATATGGTGAGCGAGATAACCCACATATGCAAGGACTTCGAAAAACGCGATCCCGGCTCCAAGGGCGAGCAGCAGGCATGTGAGTATATGGCGGACGTACTGAAAAACGAGTGCGGATGCGAGAGAGCCGACGTCGAGTCGTTCAAAGAGAACCCCGGTTCGTTCTTCGGCTGGATATATTTCACGATTACCTTCGTTCTCGCGGCAGTAGCTATTTCGTTCTTCTATCCGCTCGTCTCGATAATCCTTATCGTCGTCGGTCTGCTTATAGTTTTTATGCAGTTCGGACTCTATAAGAAATTCATCGATCGCTTCTTCCCCGAAAAGACCGGACATAACGTCACCGCAGTCAAGAGCTGCAATGGCGAAGTCAAGCGCCGCATATTCTTCAACGGTCATCCGGATGCCGCATGGGAGTGGCCTGTCAACTATAAGCTCGGCGGTGTCGGCTTCGAGGGTCACGCGATAATCTGCGGCATCGGCGCTGTCTATTATCTTGTCATTTCCATAATGCTCGTCGCAAAGAACGGACTCGAGTATGTCTCGTTCGACGTAGACGAGACCCTCGGACTTCTTCGCCTTATCGGTCTCGTGTTCGTTCCGTTCCTTATCGGTCTTTACTGGATGTGGAACGAGAACCGCATCGTTGACGGCGCGAACGACAACCTCTCCGGCTGCTATATGGGCATAGCCATCCTCAAGGCTCTCAAGGAAGAGGGCATCGAGTTTGAAAACACCGAAGTCGGCGTTATCCTCACCGGCTCCGAGGAAGCGGGTCTGCGCGGCGCAAAGGCGTGGTGCGCGGCTCATAAGGGCGAGTTCGACGATGTCCCGACCTTCATCTTCTCTTATGATACGATTCACGATCCCAAGTATCTTATGACCAACTACCGCGACCTCAACGGCACGGTCAAGGCGGATAAAGATGTCTCCGACCTGTTCATGGAGGCTGCTAAAGAGCTTGATATCTCCTGCAAGAAGGGCTGGGTTCCGCCTCTCGGCGGCGCAACCGACTCCGCAGCGTTCGCGCAGGCGGGCTTCAGAGCGACCGGCGTCACCGGACTCAACCATAAGCTTGAGGACTACTATCACACCAGAAGAGACACCTATGACAACATGAACGAGCAGGGTCTCGCCGATTGCTTCGCAATCAGCGTCAAGGCTCTCGAGATGTTCGATAACGGCGCAAAGCAGTAAAATTTATAAAATGAACTTGCCCCGGACTGTATTTCACAGCCCGGGGTTTTGTCTGTCGAAAAAGTCTATTATTGCACGGTCTCAAGGCTCTCCTGTGTAAGGGGAGCTGTCACGGCGAAGCCGTGACTGAGGGGTTGTTGTAATGGAAGCTCAAATTCAAAACAAATCCTCCGGCGCACCGCGCCATCTCATTTTACGCAAGGAAGGCTTTGATTCCTGCAAAGCATTCAAAAATGGTTTTTGCTACAGACTGCCCCGGACTGTATTTCACAGCTCGGGGTTTTGTGTTTTGTATATGTTTTTTATCCCAAATCCGGCTCGGCGTTTATCTCGACCTCCGCTTTCTCGCAGCCCTCAAGCTCGAGTATGATTATCTCATTCTCGTCCTTGAGCAGAACTCCGGGGATGTACAGCGCGCGCTGGGGGCCTATCTCCCAGTAACGGCCGATGTTGAAGCCATTTATGTATACGCAGCCCTTCTTGAACCCGTCAAGGTGAACGAAGCAGTCCTTTTGGCTCTGCGCCTTAAAATGTCCGCGCATGAAGAGGGGATACTTGCCGCCCTCGAGCGAAAAGTCAATTTTCTCGGGGTTGTCAAGCGGGAGCGTGACAACATCGTAGCCCATGAGATTCTGGTTGCCGTAACGAATGGCGTCAATGCCCTTGCGGTCGTAGAGGTGCTCGCCGTAGTTCACTCGTCCCATCGCGTCAACCAATACGCCTATGGTGCAGCCGTCCGTGCAGCCTTCAAAATCGAAGGTGTCGTAGCCTTTGATTTTGTTCTCGTCGCGGCGGTCGATAGTCGTCTTGTGCTCACCATCTATATAGACATACGCAGTGTCGTGGACATTCGCAACGCGCAGCTCGCGCGGGTCATATATCTGTTCGAGCTTCGTCTCATAGTAGATCATGCCGCTGTTCTGACCGAAATATTCCATGCTCTCGGGCAGGGGAACACGGTGGCGCTCGCCGAGATTGTCGAAGTTGCTTATGAGCGACGTGCTCTCGTCAAGTTCAACTTTGCCTATCGTCTGGAGCTCCGGCGATGCGGGAAGCTCGGTCTCGGGCAGGTTCTGAGCCTTGAGCAGAAGCTCTCTGACTGCATAATATGCGGGCGTATAGTCGCCCCATTCGGTCAGCAGTGCGCAGTAGTCATAGCTCGTGACCGTCGGCTGATATTCTTCGTAGCAGTTCGCTCCGGCAGTGAAGCCGAAGTTCGTGCCGCCGTGGAACATGTAGAAATTGAAGCTCGCGTCGATGTTAAGAAAATCTTTAATTTCGCCTGCAACGCTGTCCGAGCCGCGCGTGTGGTGTTCCTCGCCCCAGTGGTCGAACCAGCCGCACCAGAACTCGGTGCACATCTTCGGGGTGTTCTCGTGGAATCTGTCCATGGCGTTGAATATCTCGGACGCGCGCGAGCCGAAGTTCAGCGTCTTGAACACATCGGGGAGCGTGCCGCCGGAGAGCATGCTGTTGTCGTCGCCGTCGGAGGTGAAGAGCATAACCTTTGTGCCGCAGTCGAGCATCAGCTTTTCGATATATCTGAGATATTCCTTGTCGTTGCCGTAGCTTCCGTATTCGTTCTCAATCTGCATCGCGATTATGTTGCCGCCCTCGCTTTGCTGAAGATCGCCGATCTCCTCAAACAGCCTGTGATAGAAGTCCGAAACATGCTGCAAATATTCGGGATAGGCGCAGCGCAGACGCATATTTCTGTCCTTGAGCAGCCACGCCGGCAGTCCGCCGAAGTCCCATTCCGCGCAGATATACGGACCCGGTCTGACTATCGCGTAGAGCCCGACCTCCTGCGCCGTCTTGATAAAACGCCTGATGTCGAACCTGCCGGTGAAGTCAAATTCGCCCTTCCGCGGCTCATGCATGTTCCAGCAGACATATGTTTCAACCGTGTTGAAACCCGCCGCCTTGAGCTTTCTGAGCCTGTCCTCCCAGTATTCGGGCATGATGCGGAAATAGTGCATCGAGCCGGAATATATGCGGAAGCTCTTGCCGTCCATTTTGAACTCGCCGTCTTTTATAGTGAGCATTTATCCGTTCCCCCCTAAGATTTTTAGTTGATTATACAATAACGCCCGAGTGCAGTCAATAGAGATATCCGCACTCGGGCGTTAAACTTTTATTTCAGCGCTTTCGGCTCGTCCGTAAGTCCCAAAAGGTAGTCTGCGGAGATGTTGTAGTAGAGCGCAAGAGTATAAAGCATCTCGGTCGGCAGAGTTCGTTCGTCGCGCTCGTAGCGTGAATATACCGTCTGCGAGGTGTTGAGCAGTTTTGCTATGTCCGTCTGGGTCAGGTCGTGATCCTCACGCATTGCCCGTATTCTTTGTGACAGTTTCACGAAAAAGCCTCCTTCGTTTTGTATACTGTCACAATCCTATCATAATATCAAACGATACTATTGACTTTAACACCAAACGGTGTTATATTAAAGCTGTAATATCGAATGATACTATTGCGGTGCGCGAATATCAATCGGATTTTTTCAATCGGCATACGCAAAAAAATAACCGCCCGTGCGGCGGTCATTTGATTCTTCTCGGCTCGTCCGTAAGTCCCAAAAGGTAGTCTGCGGAGATATTGTAGTAGAGCGCAAGAGTTTTTATATGGTGACTCGGTATGTCCCGCACACCGCGCTCGTATGCGCTGTAATACTGGTAGGTCGTGTTGAGCACTTCCGCAATTTCCTTTTGCGTTTTTTCTCTGTCCTCACGAATGTCGCGCAGTCTCTGATAATAGTATTTTTGCATAATTTCAGCAGCCCTCTTTTGTCAGTTTTGCTGAATTGTATCATATGTGATTAGTATACCCTTGACAATTAACCATATGTGGTTTAATATAAAATAAAACTAACCTTATATGGTTAGAAATATGAAACGGAGGATATATTATGTTTGACAATGTAGGTTCGAAAATCAAAGCTCTTGCGTCATTTTTTTGCTGGGGCGGTATAATCGCAAGCGTTATCGGTGGAATTATTGTTATCACTTTGGATGAAGACTTGGTTTGGGCTGGATTAGCGGTTATTATAATCGGCTCGTTACTCTCGTGGGTCTCTTCATTTGTTCTGTACGGCTTCGGAGAGCTTGTGGTCAACAGCGCGATTATCGCGGGCAAGAGAGCAGACGATAGCGTTCAGCACCCCAAAACGGTTGCGCCGCAAGATAAAAACGAGAAGATAGCGGCTCTGAATAATCTCAAGGCAAAGGGTCTCATCAGCGAAGATGAATACAACAAAAAGATTGCCGAGATGGAGAACAAAATATGAAAACTAAGCTTGCGTTTCACGCAGACAAAATGAAACTTGTGTGCATTTTAGAAGCGATATCTCAGGGGCTTTGTGTTATTTGGATTATATTCAGCGTCATGGCTGCCGAGAAAAAAATGGAAGAATATTCGCAGTTAATCATAACTTCAATTTTTTCATTTGTTCCATTGATACTGTCCGTTTTTATATTGGAATACGGCAAGAAAGGTGCTAAAGTCGATAGCCTTATAAAGATTTATGCATCGGTATTTGCGGCTTCAAGTGCGTTATCAATTGTTTCAATGATTTATAATTATATTAAATACCGCAGCAATGGAATTGCTTTTCCGGTGAATTATTTGGTAGTTGATGCTATATGTTTGGCTTCATGGATACTTATTGCTGTATTCTGGAAGCACCATGCATTGTTTGTTGCGTCTGGTGTAGTAGTTGTTTTGAGCATCTTTTTTTATGCTTATCAGAATATTTTTAGCTTAATTTTGCTTTTTACACATTTTGATGCTCTAAATAATTTTGAAGTGGTAAAATATTCAGTATATGCAAATCTATATGGTTTGATTCAAGCGTGTATAGATGTTGCTTGTGCAATAATTTTGCTATTTCTCGTCTTTTCAGATGGGAAAGATAATCTGGAAGAAAAGCTCGGAAAATTACAGGAAGATTACACATCCGGAAAAATTACAAAAGGCAGCTATGATGCCCAACGTGAGGAACTGCTCAAAAGGCTGTAAAGACTGTTTTGCTCGAAGTTAAAGGGGGAGTTATAATGTTTTGCTATAAATGCGGAGCTGAAATTCAGGACAATTCATTGTTTTGCTGTAAATGCGGTGCAGCCCAAAATACGGTTGCCAATACTGTTACAACTGATGATAATCAGCATAATGTGGCGAGTCGTGGAGCGATAAGAAGTATTGAAAAAACGAACAACGATGTAAATGAAAGACAGGGAGTCAGTATCTATATTAACGATATTCTCAAACTTGAGTTTATATCAAATAAGCTGCAGGAAAAACGTGATGGTTTACTTCAACGGATAAATGCATGTAATGATTATATCCCCATGCGTTCAAAGGAGTACAGAGGATTAGAATCATCAATGTACAGAACCGGTATAATTAAATTCATGTATGGCTACGATGGTACATTTTATCATTTTGATGCAGATTATCAGCAAAGCGGCACTCAGCCGACAGAGTATGGCGGATATCAGACAGTTTATTGGTATAGCAGTGACCTTAATAATGGTCAGATTTTTTCTGAATATACCCGTTTGACATCGGAGCGGCTTGCAGAGCTGTCGAAGCCGCTGATAGAAAAAGTTCCGAAACTTTTTGGCGGATATAGGGAGAATATTCTCGGAAACTGGTGCCCGAATAATTTAATAGGATATATTTCTCCTGAGTTCAGAGACATTTTTCTGGATGATTTAAGCACATTTAAACCCCAGTTGAAACTGGAATGGGATACTGTGCATGAACAAATACCACAGCTTGAAGAAGAGCTGAGCGGTGTTGAAAAGGAATTGCAAGAGGCAAGTGCGCTTTTGGAAAAGGAATACTCGCTAAATATTATTCCGGGCAAATTCAGGTCGCTTGCGGCAATATATTATATCTGTGATTATTTTAATACATCAAATGAAACTCTCGGGAATATTCTGTTTCATTTGGATCTTGATGAAATCAAAAAGAAACTTGATACCGTCATTCAAAATCAAGAACAGATTATTATTAATCAGGCGATACAAATTGCTCAAAATCAAGAACTAATAAATCAGAATCAAAGAATACTCGGCGCTCTTTGCGAAATTGCTGATACTTCTGCTCAAATCGAACAAAATACTGCCGATGCCGCTCAATGGGCAAAAATTGCAGCAAACAATGCAGAAGCTTGCGCGTGGATTGGTGCGGCAAATTATATTAAAGGATAGAAGATAAGAGCAGAAAAGCTGTAAGCGGATATAAATCGGAGGACTGGATTATGTTTGACAACATAGGTTCAAAAATCAAAAAATTGGCGGAGCTTCTTTGCTGGATAGGGATGCTTTTAAGTATTATCGGTGGCGTTATCCTTATGTATGCAGTAGATAGCTTAGTTCCGGTCGGAACGGCAATTGTTTTCATTGGTCCGCTGCTTTCCTGGATTTCATCGTTTGTTCTCTACGGCTTCGGCGAGCTTGTTGAAAACAGTGCGATTGCCGCAGGCAAAAACGAGACAAACACCAAGGTATAAAGGATATAAAAAATCACCGCCGACTGTCCGTCGGCGGCAATTTTTATCATCTCCCCAAATGAAAAAACCGGCAGATTTTACTCTGCCGGTAAATTGTTTTTTTGAAGCTTTTCTTATGCCTTGTTGACCGAGCCGAACAGCTCCATCTTCTCTTTGACGGTAGCCTTGATAGCCTCGAAGCCGGGCGCGAGAAGCTTTCTGGGATCGAAGCCCTTGCCCTCGAGATCCTTGCCTGCCTCGATGTATTTTCTGGTAGCGTCAGCGAAAGCGAGCTGGCACTCGGTGTTGACGTTTATCTTGGAAACGCCGAGGGAGATAGCTTCCTTTATCATGTCTGCGGGGATACCCGTGCCGCCGTGAAGAACGAGGGGCATCTCGCCGGTGAGCTCCTGGATGTTGGCGAGAACATCAAATCTCAAGCCCTTCCAGTTTGCGGGATACTTGCCGTGGATATTGCCTATGCCCGCTGCGAGCATATCGACGCCGAGATCGGCGATCATCTTGCACTCGTTGGGGTCAGCAACTTCGCCGCCGCCGATAACGCCGTCCTCTTCGCCGCCGATGGCGCCGACTTCGGCTTCAACGGAAATGCCCTTCGAGTGAGCGAGAGCGATTATCTCCTTGGTCTTCTCGATGTTCTCCTCAATGCCGTAGTGAGAGCCGTCGAACATGACGGAGGAGAAGCCCGCCTCGATGCACTTGAGCGCGCCCTCATAGGAGCCGTGATCGAGGTGAAGCGCAACGGGAACGGTGATTCCGAGCTCGTCGACCATAGCGTCAACCATGGCGGTGACGGTCTTGAAGCCGCACATATACTTGCCTGCGCCCTCGGATACACCGAGGATAACGGGCGAGTTGAGCTCCTGAGCGGTGAGAAGGATTGCCTTTGTCCACTCAAGGTTGTTGATATTGAAGTGACCGACCGCATATTTGCCGGCCTTTGCATCTTTGAGCATCTGTGCTGCGGAAACTAACATAGTAAAAACCTCCTAAGCTTTTATGGCATTATTATACACCATTAACTGCAAAAAATCAATATTATCGATCCTCTCGGAAGTAAGAAAGTCCGAGGCTCGCGGGCGGCAGATTCTCGCGCTTGCGGCGCATGCTGACCGCGACAAGGACGATTATTGTAACAACATAGGGAGTCATCATGAACAGCTCCTGCGCGCCGAAGCTGAGGTTCGGGATGTAGTTGTGAACGACCATGAGACCGCCGAAGAGGAACGAGCCGAGGATGCCGAGATCGGGCTTCCAGACGGCGAAGATAACGAGCGCGATTGCAAGCCAGCCGCGGTCGCCGAAGCCGTTGTTCGACCAGACGCCGTTCGCGTAGTCCATGACGTAGTAGAGACCGCCGAGACCCGCTATAACGCTGCCGACGATTGTCGAAATATATTTGTATCTGCCGACGTTGATGCCCGCCGCGTCACTTGTTGCGGGATTCTCGCCGACCGCGCGCAGCTGAAGTCCTGTGCGCGTGTGCTTGAAGAAATAGGCGGTGATGAGCGCGATGATTATCGCGGCGTAAGCGAGGAAGCTGTAGGAGAAGAATATATCTCCGACCTTTCCGAGCTTTGCGGCGAACGGGAGCGTTGTCTTGAAGCAGTTGCTCGTTGCGCTCAGCGCTATCGAGGGGATGTCGCTGCCGGTTATCTTTATCAGCGAGCCGCCGAAGAAGTTGCCGAATCCGACGCCGAAAGTTGTCATCGCAAGGCCCGTGACGTTCTGGTTTGCACGCAGTGTGACGGTCAGGAAGCAGTAGAGCAGACCCATGAGCGCCGAGCCCAAAATGCTTGAGAGCAGGGGAATGAGCACTGCGAGGAACGGGTTCACCGTCTCGACGCTCTTCTCATAGAAGAACGCGCCGATAACGCCGGAGATGCCGCCGACATACATGATGCCGGGGATACCGAGGTTCAGGTTGCCGCCCTTTTCGGTTATCGTCTCGCCCGTTGAGCCGAAGAGCAGAGGTATGCTCTGCATTATAGCACGCTGAATGAATGTGATTATCATTATGCCTTCGCCTCCTTGCTGCGGAACTTGACAGAGTAGTTGATGAAGAACTCACTGCCGATGATGAAGAAGATTATGATTCCTGTGATGATATCGGCAAACGAGTCGTTGAGTCCGAGGCTCGTCGATATCTGAATCGCGCCTTTCTGGAAGAAGACGATGAGCAGTGAGGTGAGAACCATGTAAGCGGGGTTGAACTTCGCGAGCCACGATACCATTATCGCGGTGAATCCGCGTCCGCCGACTGTGTTTGTCGCGATGGTGTGGTCGGTGCCGCTGACGAGCAGAAGTCCGGTGACGCCGCAGAGCGCGCCGGAGAGGAGCATCGTGCGCATGATGACCTTCTTGACGTTGATGCCTATGTAGCGCGCGGTGTTTTCGCTCTCGCCGACGACGGAGAGCTCATAGCCGTGCTTGCTGTATTTGAGATAGATGTACATGAAAACGGTCAGCACCGCAACGATAAGTATGTTGAGCAGGTAGTCCTGACCGCCGAGGCTCGGAAGCCAGCCGTTGTGGCTGACGCTGTTGATGACTCCGATGTGACCCGAGCCCTTGGGGTTCGACCACTTGTAGCAGAAGTAGGCGACAATCTGCGTTGCGATGTAGTTCATCATCAGCGTGAAGAGCGTCTCGTTGGTGTTCCACTTCGCCTTGAAGAATGCGGGGATGAAAGCCCATATCGCGCCCGCAACAATGCTCGTTATAATCATAACGGGGAAGAGGAGATAGGACGGGAGCTTGTCGCCGAAGAGGATCATGCACGCCGCCGTCGCGAAGCCGCCCATGAGAGCCTGTCCCTCTGCGCCGATGTTCCAGAATTTCATCTTGAATGCGGGGGTGACTGCGAGCGAAACGCACAGGAGCATTGCAAGATTCTGGAGCAGGCTCCATATACGCCTCGGCGAGCCGACCGCGCCGAAGATTATCGCGGAATAGACCTCCGCGGGATTCTGCCCGGTGATGACGACGGTCACGACCGCGCAGACGAGCAGCGCAAGCACGACCGCGCCGATTCTGATGAGCCATGCCGCCCATGAGGGGACGGTGCTGCGCTTGACTATGTGGAAAAGAGGCTCACGCTTCTGTCCGTTTGACTTACTCATGGGTTTCACCTCCGTCGGTTTTGGTCATAAGCAGACCGAGCTCTTCCTTTGTGGAAGTCCTCGCGTCAACGAGTCCGGTTATTTTGCCGGAGTTTATGACGAGGATTCGGTCGCACAGCTCAAGCAGAACATCGAGATCCTCGCCGACGAAGATAACGGCGACGCCCTTTTCTTTCTGTTCGTTGAGCAGGTTGTATATAAGATAAGATGAGTTGATGTCGAGTCCGCGCACGGGGTAAGCCGCCATAAAGACCGTGGGGGAGGAAGCAATCTCACGGCCGACGAGCACCTTCTGCACGTTGCCGCCGGAGAGACGGCGGACGGGCGTATTCGCGCTCGGGGTTACAACTTCGAGGTCGCTTATAACTTTTTCTGCGAGCGTCTTGGGCTTCTTGCGCTCAAGGAACGCGCCCTTGCCCTTGCGGTAGCTTCGCAGCATCATGTTGTCGATTATATCCATGTTGCCGACGAGTCCCATGCCGAGTCTGTCCTCGGGGACGAACGACAGGCGCACGCCGAGCTCGCGGATCTGCATAGGCGTCTTGTCGCGCAGGTTGTCCCGGCCGCCGGTTTTGGGGTTGTTGTACATAATCTCGCCGCTGTTGAGATGCTGAAGTCCTGCGATGGATTCAAGCAGCTCGCGCTGACCGCTTCCGGCGATGCCCGCGATGCCGAGAATCTCGCCCGAACGCGCGGTGAACGAGATGTCGTCAAGAAGCTTGACTCCGTCGCGGTTGATGCAGCTGATGTCCTTGACAATGAGCCTGTCCACAGGGTCGACCGGATCGCTGCGGTCGATGTTGAGGCTTATCTTCTTGCCGACCATCATCTCTGTAAGCTCTGATTCGTTCGTCTCCGCGGTGTTGACAGTGCCGATGTATTCGCCCTTTCTGAGAACCGATACGCGGTCGGAGAGGGAGAGCACCTCGTGGAGCTTATGGGTGATGATTATGATAGCCTTGCCGTCGTCGCGCATGCGGCGCAGGATGTCAAAGAGCTTGAGCGTCTCCTGCGGGGTGAGAACGGCGGTGGGCTCATCAAGAATGAGGATGTCCGCGCCTCTGTAAAGCACCTTGATTATCTCAACGGTCTGCTTCTCCGAGACGGACATTTCGTATATCTTCTTGTTCGGGTCAATGTCGAAGCCGTACTGCTCGCTTATCTTTTTGATGCGCTCGGCGGACTTCTTGATGTTGAATTTGCCCTCGTCAAGTCCGAGAATGATGTTCTCCGTTGCAGAGAACACGTCCACGAGCTTGAAATGCTGATGGACCATGCCTATTTTGTAGTCGAGCGCGTCCTTGGGGGAGCGGATGACTACCTCTTTGCCGTCGATGAAAATCTGACCGTGATCCGGATAGTAGATTCCGGCGATCATGTTCATCAGCGTTGTTTTTCCGGAGCCGTTCTCGCCGAGAATGGAGAGTATCTCACCGCGGTTGACGGTCAGACATACATCCTTGTTGGCGATGATACTTCCGAAGCTTTTTGAAATATTTTTCAGTTCAATTGCTGCGTTCAAGCCCACTTATCCTCCTATTTTAAATCTCAAAAGCCGATTAAAACAGGAAGGATAATCGGCTTTTCAAACTTAAAAATCTTGTTTTTTGAACTGCTTCAGACGGAGCGGCTTTCGTCGCCCCGTCTGAATGAAAGTTATAGCTTAATTATTTGTTGAGAAGAGTGATGCCGTCGATGTCAACATCGAAGTAAGGAGCAGAACGCTTCTCAGACTCGTGGAAGTAACCGTTGGAAACAACCTCGGTGTCGGGGGTGTAGTTCTCGTCGGTGTCGACGTCAGCCTTGTAGCTGGTGAGAACCTTGCCGCCAACAGTGAAGGTGGAGGTGTCAAAAACATGAAGAGTGCCGGCCTTGAACTGCTCTTCGGCAGCCTTGATAGCCTCGGC
>CAVAWW010000011.1:0-43170 GCA_963592475.1 bacterium | reverse complement strand
ATCTTCGCGTAGTCGCCTGAGCTGCCTATCTTCGCGTAGTCGCCTGAGCTGCCTATCTTCGCGAAGCTGCCTGAGCTGCCTATCTGCGCGGAGTAGCCTGAGCTGCCTATCTGCGCGTAGTCGCCCGAGCTGCCTATCTTCGCGTAGTCGCCTGAGCTGCCTATCTTCGCGTAGTCGCCTGAGCTGCCTATCTTCGCGAAGCTGCCTGAGCTGCCTATCTGCGCGGAGTAGCCTGAGCTGCCTATCTGCGCGTAGTCGCCCGAGCTGCCTATCTTCGCGTAGTCGCCTGAGCTGCCTATCTTCGCGTAGTCGCCTGAGCTGCCTATCTTCGCGAAGCTGCCTGAGCTGCCTATCTGCGCGGAGTAGCCTGAGCTGCCTATCTGCGCGTAGTCGCCCGAGCTGCCTATCTTCGCGTAGTCGCCTGAGCTGCCTATCTTCGCGTAGTCGCCTGAGCTGCCTATCTTCGCGGAGTAGCCTGTTCCGACCTTATCACTCGGCATATTTTTTATCGTTTTCTCGTATACGAAATCTATACAGGCTTTGACGAAACCGGCAAAACCAAGCTTTACGCCGATTTTGATAGTGCTTGTGGCGAATTTTCGCCCATCATTGGTAACAGGCTCGTCGATAGCTTCTACGGTCGTAAATTCGCTGAACTTGCCATCTTCGCGCACCAGCGGGTAATGGTCCAGCACGTCAAACGGATTAACGCAGTAGTGCGTAACCCCGCCGACGCATACGCCGTGCCCGTTTTTCTTGTAGGTTTTGCCTTCTTCGTACTGATAACCCCTGCATACGAGTCCGGGGTCATAGGCTTTGTAGCCGTGTTTGTTATCTGTCATGGTTGTTCCCCTTTCACTTTTGCGTAGATCGCTTTTAAGGTTTCAAGCTCATCGCTGCTGACATTCTCCCTGTGCTGCTCAACGCCTAAGCGCTGCTGTTCTCGTTCTTTCAGCGGATAGACATCCTGCCAGCACTTAACGATGCTTTGCTCAAGCACCGATTTCCACTGCTCCGGTGGAAATTCGTTTTTAAGCTTTGTCACTAAAAGCTGCTTTGCCCTGTCAGTCATGGGCTTTCTGATGCTTTTGCGCATTTTCTCGAAGTCTTTTAAAACGGCCAGTAAATCGCCATCACCGGCCGCGAAAGCGGCGAATGCGTCAGCATCGCGCGCACGCGCGCTTTTGTCTTTGTCTTTGTCGATTGTCTTATTGTCTTTGTCGATTGTCTTATTGTCTTTGTCTTGTGGGCTTTTGCTTGCACTTGCTGCATTTGCTTGCAAATGCTCTTTTTGCTCGCAAGTGCTCCTTTTGCTTGCACTTGCTGCGTCACGCCGCTTTTGAGACAACTCATCCTTTGATAAAACATCTCTATCAATCTGCGCCCTCATCATGGGGAATAAGAATCGTTCGTTCCCGTTGAGCTGCGGAACTTCGCCCGACCTTGCATAGGTTAACAAGGAAGTGAAAAGTCTCCCCCTCTCAGCGTCACCGAGCGGCTCTATCGCATCGAGATAATCAACAAAGACCTTGATATAAGTTATCTCGGCCATAGCTCACCCTAAAACGGAAGGTCTCCATCGTCCGGCAGCTCTTCAAAGTCTGCTGCGGATATATCGGGTGAGGGCACGGAAGCAGCGCGGCGGCTCTCACCGAAATAGACATGCTCTGCAACGACCTTTGCGGTAACTCTCCGTTTGCCGTCGTTGTCCTGCCATTCGTCCATTGCAAGCCTGCCCTGCACAACTATCATGCTGCCGGTCTCGAAGTATTTGCCGACGAAGTCAGCCGTTGAGCGCCATGCCTCGCAGTTTATGAAATCCGTCTTGGGCTTGCCGCCCTCGCTTCCGGCATAGTCGCGCTGACAGGCGACCGTGAATGACGCAACCGGGATGTTAGTCCGCGTGTATCGCGTTTCGGGCGTTCTCGTCAGTCTGCCCATGATGGTTATCTGATTAAGCATTGTTTCTCCTTTCAAATCCAAGACTTGCCGAACACTTCCATGAACTTTTCGTGTCCGTATAGTTCTTCAAATCGTTCCTGGCACTCACGTTTTAAGCGCAAATCAAAATCGCGGTTTCGGTGTACGCTGTATTCTGCGCCGGTGTGCCAGTCCCAGCGCAGCCACACCCAGCAGCCCCATTTGTCGGCGGCTTGCCTGCGTCCTCCGCCGTATACATGGTGCCGGTTTAGACCTTGTGTGTCGCCGGTGATGTAGCATTCTCGGCGGCTCTGCATGATGCTATCTGCCATCCCATGCCTCCAAAAGCGCCTCGATCTCGTCCTGCGGCCTTGTCTCAATGTCCAGCGCCCTGCAATCCTGTATCAGGTTGTCGATAAGCATTGACATTTGCCGTGTGTCGAAATCTGAGCTGCCTATGTGGAAGAACACATTTGAATAGCCCGTGTACGCCGGTTCTCTTTCCGCCTTGCGCCCGATGTGACCTTTTTGCCAGTCGGTCATGGCCGCATCGGTGTATTCGTCGGGTATCAGCGCTATGTAATACAGAGTCGGTATATCCAGCAGTGCATTTCGGTAAACTTCTTCCGGGCTTATCCGCGTGGCAAGCGATATGTCGTTTATCAGCTTCCATGCATAGGCGTTAGCATCCAGACTGCGCTTTTTGCGCGTTTTCTTGATATCGTACTCGCCCGGCTTGAAGCTGTAGCAGAAGCGCCGCGCCTCATCTCGGGAAACCGTGAGGCTTATCCCAACCGGCGTAAGCTCCGCTTTACTGATCTGCATTTTTCTCAGCCTCTACGCATTTATCGCAAAGCACCTTGCCGAATTTCTTTTTCGTGCCCTCGCTCCACTTTCGAAGGGAAATGGGCTTGCCGTCAGCGCCGAAATAGATAGTCAGCGGATGATTGCACTTTTCGCAGCGGCAAACTAAATCCTCTTTCGGCTTTGCAGGCTGCTCGACAGGCGGCTTGCGGTCAGTGGGCTTGCGGTAATATTCATCGTTGCTGGGGTCTGCGTCGGGGTCGTCGCCGGTGCTGATCTTGTACATCTTCATCAGCGCATATTTATCGGCGTAGGTCATGGCCTTGCCGCTGCCCTTGTCCTGCGCGTCGATGCCTTCCGCAAAAGTGGTTGTTTCAATGTATTCGTTCGGGTTATCAATATTTACAAAGCGGTAAACCGTCTCAACGCGTTCAAAAAACGTTGTCTTTTTGCCGGTAACGCCGTTGTAGTTGGTTTCGCTTTCAAGCCTTTCGCTTTCAAGGACGGTGCGCGAGGCGGGGTAGCTGTAAACGCCATATTTAGCTTCAAGCGGCTTTACATTGTCTATAATGTCGCGCTCGGACACTGCCTTGTAGCCCTTACCCTTGCCGGTATCTACATGCAGGTTTTTACCGACGGTGTTCAGATCGGCGGTTATCGCCGCCATGCGCTGGTAGATGTTCAGCGCCGAATTTCTTTTGATTTCTTCCATACCGCACCTACTTTATCGACATGCTTCTGCTTTTTTCTATCCGCCAGCCCGGGACATCTACGCCGTCTTTGATAGCAGCCTTGATAGCGTTTTTGTCAGGCTTCTTTGTAACCGTGACGCGTATGTATTCGTCGGGTGTTGCGCTTTCGTCGTCGCATACTGATATGTCTGATGTAGTCCAGCGCGTCGCCACTTCGCCGGATTTGTAGTTTTCGCCGTCCAGCGCATCGGCGGCAGCGGCCTTGAATCGTTCGGCGCGTTTGTCACAGGCTTTTTTGCGCGCTTGCAGGCGGTCGATTTCCAGCTTGATTTTTTCCGCATCGGCTGCGGCGTTCTTGTAGCTAAGCAGCAGGTTTTTGATAATGTCCTTGCGCTCCATGTCCAGTGCTTCAAGCCGTTCAAAAAATTCTTCGGCAGTCGCTATGACATTGCCTTCTCCGTCTTTCCAGTCGCACAGTTCGCCGGTCTCGGCGTTTGTGAAGTGGTCGTATAGCTCCGTGATTTTGCTGTCGACCCAATACAGATCGTTCATTTGTTGTCCCTCCTTTGATACTTGATATTTGCAATTTTTCGTGATATTCTTTTTGAAAAAAGGATGTGTTTATATGCGTACATGCCCGCGTTGCGATAACCCCTGCTGTAACGATAGCGATTATTATTGTTTCAATTGTGGTATGCCTTTGCAAAACCATTGCAGAGACGAAAACTGTTATTATAACTCTGAGGACGAGCTACCGCCTGAGGCCTGCTACTGCCCACAGTGTGGCAGCGAAACAACTTACTTAATAGAAAAATTCATATCTCCTGCTTCATTCGACTGAATCGGCTTTCCGCATTTCGGGCAAAAGTGCCACCTTTTGCTCACATCCCGACCGCATGTGCATTGCATGCGGTCTTCTTCTTTTATCCGCTTATCAGCAGTCATCGTTGTTCCTCCTTTTTATTATTTAAATGTGTATCTCCCGCGCCTCTTGGCGCATTCTGCCTCCGCAGTATCGGCAAACCACACAAGCGCCGATACAATGCCGCCTATCGTAAGCACCACGCCCATGACGGCCACGCAAAACCAAACCAGTATCATTGTCCTTTTCCCCTTTCAGCACTTGCCTACAAGCGCCCTCATTTCGTCTATCGGGATATCCAGCGCCCTTGACAGCGCCTTGACCTCTCCGATCTTCCACGCGTCCGACGTTCCGCCCATCATCGAGCGGTAACGCCCTACGCTTATGCCCATTTTGGCGGCAAGCTTGACCTCGCTCAGCTGCAACGCGCCTTTTCGACCGAGCACGAGCTCCTTTAGCGGGTCTCTGTCGATTTTGCCAAATCGCGTTCTCGGCATTTTATTTGCCCCCTTCGTTTCTTCGTGCCATGATCGCATCAAACGCCGCGTTAAGCTTCGCCTCGGCGTTCCTGGGCTTGCGCTGGCCGTTGAGTATCATGGAAATATAGCTTTTGTGCACGCCCAGCTCATTGGCGATATCAACCTTTGTTACCCTTGCATTGTGCATGCGGCCTATAAGGTCTCCCGTCCACATTTCCGGCATTTTATCAGCTCCTTTCTGTTGCAATTGTTTACGTTTCGTGATACCCTCCTATAAAAAGGAGGTAAACTAATGCTTAATGACATCCAGTACAAAATACTTGCTTACTTGCAGCCTGTAATGTCTGCCAGCCCTAAAGAGCTTTTTGACCTGTTCGAGCCTGCGCGGTATCGAACGGTAAAGGCAGAGCTTGCCCGCCTTTCTGAAATCGCTTTTGTTCGCTTCACCGGCTCAAGCTACTGCATAACTTCTCAAGGGCTCTCGGCATTTTTAAGTGAAAGCGAAGTGCGCAACCAAAAAGCCGAACAAGAGGCAAAGGATCGTGCGCAGGACGTGCAGCGAATCGTCGATAAGAAGAAGGCGCGAATACATGACTTTCATGTAGCTGCATTCGGCAGCGGTTTTACCCTCTTTCTTGAGCATTTCGATGATATCGTTCATTTCATCCAGCGCTTCTTTTAACTTTTTGTCGCTCATTAAGATTTCTCTCCCCTTTCCAATTATTCTTTACAAAATTGGATAACAACAGGCATTGCCGTTGCTGCCGCACTCAAGGCATATTTGCTTTAGCCGCCGCGTATGAGCGGTGCAAGAAACGCCGATATCAGCGCGAATATTGCGAGTATGAGCGGCAGATTCGGGTGCTTCTCGGCAAATGACTTGTATAGCTCTCTGTTCAGGTCCTTTTTAAGCTTCTTCACTTTCCTCATCCCCCTTTCAAATATTTTTTACAAAAGAGTTGCAAAAGTTCACAAACTGTGTTATTATCAATATGCTACTATTAGAACAAACATCGGAGCAGCCAAAATCTCTTGATTTTCTTGACTGCTTGCGTTAGCTTTGTGTACTTTCGCGACCACATTTATGATTATAGCGTTTACTTTCTTGAAAGTCAATAATTTTGGTTAACTTTCTTGACTTTGGGCGTTTTGCACAGAAACGGCGGTGTACTTTTGTGTTTTATGACAACTTTCTTGAATTATGTAATTCCGTAGGTGAAAAACCGTCGGCAGTTGCGCTCAAACTTGGCATATCTAAAGCTACCGTGAGCAACTGGAAACGCCGGAAAAATGGCGCAACCGACGCAACCGCACTCAAAATCGCCAATTACTTTGGCATAACGGTCGATGAGCTGAAAACGGGCATAAAAAAAGAGCCCTCCATCCCGACGGATGAAGAGCTCGGTAAAAACGATGCTATGTGGTCAGCTTATGACGGTGTGCTTGACAGCACAAACGGACTGTCATTGCATGACACTGATATTATTTTAAAAATGCTTAAAGACGGTGGGCAGGGCATGACCTATAATGAGCTGCTTGCTTTTGCCTCTGCGCTTAGCAAACTTCCTCCTGAGCGTCGCCAGCACCTTCTTCACTCCGCTGATATGCTTCGGCAAGACAAGTCAGAGCCCTGATCAGGCTGCCGGTGCCGTGCTCCGCAAGATCCATGAGCTTTTCCTTTTCCCACTCGCTGAACATGGGGAAATTATGATCCAGCTCATAGCGGTACATTGCCAATTCGTCAGCGCTCAGCATCTTTGCACCTCTTTTCCGCAGCTTCACAGCCCTCCAAAAAGCCTTTACAATATATTAATTGCTTTTCGCCCATTACACATATGTAGGCCGTCAGTTTGGTTTCAATTGCCCTGCGTTCCGGGTCTCCGGCTAAATCCTTGAACCGGGTTTTAACATGCTCAAGAAAGCCTGCTTGTTTTTTTGTCGCATCCGCAGTGAGACGGTTGAAAGCTTCTTTTTCCTCTGCAAATGCCGGAAAATATCCGAGCATCTCGCACAGCGCCTTCATTTGATTGTCAGTCAGCATTTTTATTCCTCTCTCTCATGTATTTGTTTAAGGAGTTAATTTTATGAAAAAACGGCTTATTTGTTTGTTGCTTGCGTTGTGTATGGTATTCACGCTCTGCGCTTGTGCCAAGGACAGCGCCGAAACTGTGCCCGGCGACAATAGAACTGTGTATGTCAGCCAAAGTGGCGGCAAAATCCACCGCTATAACGATTGCAGCGGTATGAAATACTACGATGTCATGACTTATAGTGAAGCTATAGACAAAGGCTTTACCGTTTGCGAAAAGTGCTTTGGCTGATTTACTTTGTGCAAACTGTGCAGTTTCCATCTCCAATTTCAGACAAACTGCCAAAAATGTAAATATTTATACCTTTTTTGGCGTAATAGTGCTATTATATGTATAGATACTTAATGTGTTTTCATTTGTGTGTCTGTATAAGATATTATTTTACTTTTATTTATCTTAATTAGATAATAATGCATTTGCATATAAAATGCAAGACTTTTTACGGAGAAATGCGCATGGATAAAAAAACGGGTATTGTGATAGCAATTATCTTGCTCTGTTTATTATTGCCGGGTTCCTGTAATAACAATAGCGAAAAAGAGCTTCCAGTCGAATCTTATTATGGGCACGATATGACATATGAGAAAGCATACTCGTTAGGGTACTATGTTGGTTATTTAGCCTATGAGCATGACGAGCCATACAATAGTGATTACGAAAAATATCCCTTTGGTTGGAGTTTGGAAGACTATGACGGTGTTGGAATACAATCATTTTTGGACGGAATGAACAATGGATACAAAACCGGGTTTAAAGCAGGTTTCAATAAAGGATGGGAGCATTGCGCTACCGGCAAGCCATACCTCGATAACATGGGGGAAAGCTATCCTTGATTTTTCATGACCCCGGCAGTCTGTGACCGTCGTCAAACAGCCTCAGAAGCTCCTGTATGCGCTCGTCGCTTGCCTCGGTTATTATTATAATGGTTTTGTTTCTCGCAAGCCACTTAGCCCTTAGGGGTTCGGGCGTAGTTTTTTTCGTGTTGTTTCTCATTGCTGCACCTCTTTAATTTAATCAGTCCTGCCGCCGCGCCAACAGGGCAGGACATTTTTTCACACAGCGTTTGTAAAATATTGCTTGCTGTACTTATAGCGTAGCACCTGTCTTGACAAATGTCTATGCAGAAATAACCGAAACCTAAAAGAAACAACCGAAATCGATTTCGGGAATTACCCGAAATTTTCGTGTTTTCGCCGAATTCATCGTGTATTTCAATAATTTCTCGTGTATTTTAAAAAATTTTAATAGGGGAGATGCTTAATGTGTCAAAAATGGAGGACATGCAATCTTACTTTGACGAGTACCCTGAGGCACTGCGAAAAGCGAGAGCTTCAAGCAGTCTTACGCTGGCAGAGCTGGCAAGGATAAGCGGCGTTCCTTATAACAGCATTTGCTCCGTCAACTCCGGCGCTACGAAGCAGCCGCTGCTTTATTACTCTGCGGCAACCTGTAAAGCACTCGGCTTATCCTTGGACGAGCTGTTCGGTATAACAAACACAGAGGGCAGCGTTACCCAGCTAAAGCGAACAAACGCATTGGAGGTGAAAGCGGCGTGCTTGGAAAATGACGTTAAGCACCACAAGCGCATGAACGCCGTTTACAGGCCGCTTGTATTCTGCCTTGTCGGTGTGTGCGCAATTCTGCTATGCGCGGTAGTGGGATATATCATATTTGATATACAGCTAAAGAACACCGGCTTGTTCAAATCCGGCGGCTTAACGGTGCTGGCCGTGTTCCTCGCCGTTATAGTGCTGGCAGCCGTCGCCTTGATCGTCTTCGCGGTGAAAACCGTAATCCATGATGCCAAAGCAGCAAAACGCTCACAGGATTAATTCTGTGGGCATTATTCGCTATAAAATTATTTTCGGCGAATATCTAAGGAGGATAAAGCGAATAATGAAGTGCAAGAAATGCAAAGCCGATATACCGGATGAACTTCATCCCGTATACTGCTGCTACTGCGGCGAAAAGCTTCAGCGCGAACGCAAAAAGAAGGACGAAATAAGAATACCCACGCCGCGTAAGCGTGGGCAGAAGTGGTATGTTGATCTTCGCCGTGAGGGCGTGACGGTCATTGAAGATACGGAAGCCGAAGCCAAGGCCAAGGCGATTGCTATAAGAGCCGGGTTTGTTAAGACCCAAAAGAAAACGGACTTGACACTTGCCGAAGCGATAGATAATTATATTGAAAATCGCCGGAACGTTTTGTCACCGTCAACCCTTGCCGGTTACGGCTCCGTGAAAAAGAACCGCTTTAAGGACGTAATGGCAAAACCGCTTTCTGATATAAAGGACTGGCAAGCGGTAATTAACGCAGAAGCGCTTGTGTGCGCTCCTAAGACGCTTAAAAATGCATGGGGGCTTGTGTCACCGGCCATAAAATCCGCCGGTGTGGAGCTGCCCAGGCTCACCCTACCGCAAATCGTGCCTAAAGACCCAGTTTTTCTTACGCCGGAGCAGATACATGTCTTTATCGCAGCTGTCAAGGGAACGCCTGTTGAGATAGCTGCACTACTCGGCTTGCATTCGCTCAGGCGCTCCGAGATCGCCGCGCTTGATTGGTCAAATGTCGATTTGGAAAAGCGCACTATAAAAGTATCCGGCGCAGTAGTCCCGGGAGAAAATTGGACACTTGTTGAAAAGCCGTCAAACAAAAACGCCACATCGACCCGAACAATACCTATTATGATACCGGAGCTTTATGAGGCTTTGACGGCTGTTAAAAGTAAGCACGGTAAGGTCGTAACATGCTACATTTCCACAGTGTATGATTGGGTCAATGATATTTGCGCTGCTAACGGTTTGCCGAAGCTTGGAGTTCACGGCTTGCGTCATTCTTTCGCTTCATTAGCCTACCATGTTCGTATGAGCGAACAGGCTGCAATGCAAATAGGCGGCTGGTCAGACTATGCGACGATGCGCAAAATTTACACGCATTTGTCTGCGCAGGACATAGGCCACGCAGAGAATGCAATGCGCGATTTTTACGACAATTTACCCAAGCAAAAATGATAGTTTACGTCAAAATTTACGACAGCACCGCAAAAATACAGCATTATCAATGCTTTTTCGCTCCACCGCAAAGGTTCGAATCCCTTACGGCGTGCCAAAAAGAAAAAATCCCGAAGTCGTTGAAACTTCGGGATTTTCTTTATTTATCAATGGCTTGCGGCGTTTTTGTGCCGTATATTTTCCAACGTAATCATGCAAAAATTAACGTAGATATACACGTTTTAACTTGCAATTTTACGTCAAAATTTACGACAACTTTCTTATGCGTTTTTGAGGATGCTTATAGCTTTCTTGATTGCCATGTGTTCGCTCTCGCCGCCTGCGGTTTTGAGCATATCCTCGAGCTTTGCGATAGCGTGCTCGTTTTCGTCGGCGCGGCTGTAATGTCTGCGGCTATAGTCATCATCCCGGCTATAGCGCCCCATGCTGTCGCGCTTGTAGCTGTTGCCTCGCATAAAGCCTTCTGCATCCCATTCGCTTCTACGGCTGTAGCCCTCGCCCATGCAGATCTTGTCGATGTTCTTGATGCTGTGCACAAGCTTGTCGATAATGTCAAGCGCGCCAACGTTTAATTCGCCCTGTTCTGCAATGCTGTCGAGTTCCTCGCAAAGCATGTCGCGCAGTCTTTCAAGTGTTCTCATACTCATGTTATTGCTCCCTTCACGCTATTCTGTCAACTATAAGATTTGCATTTGCAAAGTTGACTGCCTGGCCGCTCGTGTTCTCTGCTGCTACAGTGAGGCAGCAATCGCGCGGTACGTTTACATTTGCGGCAACGTAGATATTAAAATAATTCTCAACCGCCGCCGGGGTTATCGTTGCCGTCGCACTGGTGAGCGGTTCGCCGTTTATCGCTAAAGCGGCCGTGATAGCCTCCACGGTGCCGCCGGTAGGTATGGCTATATTCGCGCCAAAGGCAACACGATAACGCGCTCTGCACTGGTTTGTGAGGCCTCTGAGCGTAACAATGCCTGCGCCCTCGCGGTGCACTATGCTGCAATTACCGGCTACCGCAGTCTCGGTAAGAGGTACGTTCTGCCCGGCTGCTACGGTCACGATGTTTGAGTTCGTAAATTCAGCCATCGTTTTCGCTCTCCTTTCCGGCGATACCGAAAGGTATCGACAGCGACATGGTTTTTATCATGTTTTCAAAGTAATCGCCTTTTTCTGTTTCGTTGACAGTCTTGATGATATACGCGAAAGTGTTAAGTTCGCTTACATCGAGCGTGTCAAGATCTACATCCATAAGGTAGTCAATGAATTTTTCTTTGAGTTCTTTGCAAGTTGCCATATAATCAGTCCTTTCATAAGAAATGCGGTGAGGCTATGCGCCCCACCGCTTATCGTTAGTATCGGTAAAGGCCGAACATTTTCGTAAAGTCACGAAAAAGCTAAACTATGAGATTTGTTATGCGCAGCTACCGCATGCCCCGCAGGGTGCAGACGAAGCCCAAGGGTTACATGTGATGTAAGCCGGAGTCGGGCAAGGCCGCAGCTGAGATACGAGGTAATTGTTCTGCGCAGCCTGCGAAGCCGCAAGCTTGAGGTTCTGGTTCTCGGTCTGCAAATCCTGCATCTTGCTGTTGACGAGGAAATCGAGAATTGCCTTGCTGTTGCTGTTTGCGTTGTCGATAATGTCGCGTGTTGCGTTCTGCACAGTGTTGCGAGTATCGCAAGCCTGCGTTGCCATATCATAACGCACCTGAGCAATTGCCGCGCGGTTCTCGCAGCAGCACTCCTGAGCCTGCATCTGCATTGCGTTCAGCTGCTGCATAAGTGCGGCCTGCTGATTGCAGCGCGACAGCTCGGAAGAGTAGAAGCCGTTTGTGACCGCCTGAGTGACACCGGCGAAGCCGTTAAGCATTCCCGTGTTCATGGCATAGAAGCCGTCACACAGGCCGTTGTTAACGTTGTCAAGCTTTCGCTCGATGTTTGCAAAGTCGGAAGTCAGAACGTATCCGTCCATCACTCCGCCATTGTTACCGCCCCAGCCGTTGCCGCCCCAGCCGAACAGCATGATGACAAAGAGGATCATCCACCATCCGTCACCGCCGAAGCCGCCCCAGCCGGAGTTGGAGGGTGATACCGGCATAGTCATTACCGGCGCATCGGAAGAAATAGCCATGATTTAATTTTTCCTTTCAAAATGTATTTACAAATACCCGGCCGGATAAAATGTACTTACTTCATAAGTGCCTGGAACTGCTGCGCAAATGCCTGCGCCTGATTTAACTGCTGCTGCGTTATCCTGCCGCTCTGCAGCATCTTTTGTACCTCTTGCTGAGGGTTTCCCTGAAACGTGCTCTTAAACTGCTGGAAGCGCTGCACAAGGTTTTGAAACTGCGGGTTCATGCCGCCGCCGAGCGCCTGAAAAAGCGGATTACCCATTGTTTACTTCCTCCTTCGGTATAAGCGCCTCGACCTTTTTTGCGAGCGCGTCATACTCCGCGCGTGTCACATACTCCACGCCGGGAGCTGCTGTCGGTATTGACTGCGTTCTTTCCGTGTAGTCAAGTATTCGCATCGTCGGTATGCCCGAATTATCTACGGACTTTAGGTATATCGTCTGCCGCTCACTGTCCCACAGTGGCACTGTATTGCCCGGCGCGACGAGATACGACTTGCCTGCCGCCTCTCCCTGCACCCAGATCATGCCCTGTTGTGCAGGCTGCTGTGCTCGCATCTGCGCGAGGTTGTCCATCATGGGCGGCTGCGGGTAATACGGCTGCCCATACGCTGCGTTGTAACCAAAAGCCATTATTCTTCCTCCCGTTTTTCAAAGTAGTAGACCGGCACCTCGTCCCCGCTGTCCCACGTGTCGTAATAGTCGCCGTTCTCGACCGCTACAACGTGGTCGGACAGCGCAAGCACATAAGTGCCCTGCGGATGTTCATTGGCGAAGGCGGCTACTGTGTAGCACTCGGGACAGGTGTCCGGCAGCGCATGCTGTCTAAAGCCGTTGGCCTTGAGGTAACTACCCCAAACATTGTTTGCCGAGGGCATGTCATGCAGTCTCAGACCTTCAACGCACAAAGCGAGATAGGTCTTATCCCAAGCGGTATTCATCGCCTTGGCTATCGCCCTCACGGTGCAGTCGCCCACGCGCTTTGCATCCGGGTTGGGATTAAAAAACACGAACATTTCGCCGCCTCCTTGTACTTAAAAGCTTAAAGCCTTTTTCGATTTCAAGGGGGTACTCAATGTCCGTGTTATGGGGAATATGCGCGTAAAAAAAGAGGAGGTTTATGCCTCCTCTTAGCTTTTGAAAAGCCGCTCATAATTGTGTTCTATTTTTACTCTTGCCGTAGAAAGGCGCTTTGAGACGGTTTTTCGATCAAGCCCTATTTCTTCTGCAATGTCTATCTGCGGTATCTGCTGTATGAAATACAGATCAGCGATCTTGCTGCCCTCGCGTCCGAGGTTTGAGCTGTATATTAGCTTTTCCCACTGTTCACGCGGCAGCAACGCCAAGTCCGGCGGCAGCCTCAAACGTGCCTGTGTCATTTATCGCACTTCGGCTTCTCATACTCCATAGCCTGCTTACTGTCGCTGACTCCGGCGGTCGTCGGGTCGGTGACTACGCCGAGAATGGTCAGCACCGCGAACAGCGCGTTTACAACGGCCAGCAGCTTGTCTCCCAACGCGTCAAGCTTCAGATCGATGCCGAACACAGCCGCTACCACCTGAATAAGCAGCAGCACCGCCGGAACGAGCGCGAGCCAAAAGGTTTTGTTTTTAAGTCTTACAGTCCAGTTGATTTTCATTATTAATGTGCCTCCTGTTAATGATGATGGTTTTTCATATCTTCTTCAAGGTCGCTTATGCGATGGTTGATTACCTTAATCTGTTCCTCTACCACAGGCATACGCTTTGCAAACTTGTTGTGCTCCCTGACCTCTCGCGTAAGCTCTATCACCTTTGTTTCCATTACCGCCTGTGATTTGCTGTTGCTGATAAGTACGCCGACGAGCGTTAAAACGCCCGTTATGATAGCGACTATTATGCTCTCTGCCATACTTTATTTCTCCAACATCATTTCGATCATTCTTTTGTTATATATCGTCACCCTGAGCATATCCTCTGTCAGGTCGATTACGCCGTTGCCCTTGCCCTTGATTATACCGTCGGCCATAAGCTGCTTTACGGTATCGCGGTAAAAGCCCTCGGGCACGTCCTCTATCGTTTTCCATCTTTCCATTTCTTCATCCTCGCTTTCTGCTATATATTTCGGCCTGCCGAAGCCGTAGACCGTGCCGCTGTTCAGACTGTGCCTGACACGCTGGACGCTGTTCTGATAGTTGCCCTCGATGGTCACGAACGTGCTGCCGTTAACGCTTTCGACAATGCCTGTGTGGCACGGCAGGCCATCGCGCGTGTCTTTCTGGAAATACTGGTCGCCGATTTCGGGCTTGGTGTAAAGCCGTGCCTGTGCCGCGTAATACTTCGCCCAGCTCACGCAGCTTGCGCCGTACTGCCCGGTGAGGCACAGCACGTCCTTTGCCTCGCTCCCGGTAATGCGCCAGAAGCACCATGCTACAAACGATGTGCACCACTCGTAGCCGTTCTTCGGCGTGTTCCAGAACTTTGCTTTATCAAGCTCGGCCTGAAACATCGTGAAGTTGCCTCGCCCGGCGTTGTCCTCAAAGCTGTATAGGTCTTTGTTCGATGCTTTTTCCCTGTAGCCTATGTACTTTGCCGCAAGCTCAAGCACCTGTTTCGGGGTAATATTCATGTCGCGTCCTCCCATGCGCTTGGCAGCGCCGACGCATCGTATACTACGTTATCCTGCAAGCACCTATGCACAGTGCCGGAAGCGTCCTTGTAGCATTCGCCGGTCATGTACATGCCGCTCGTGCCGAGAGGGGCTACCCATGCTTTAGCCTTTGCAGGGTCTTTCGTGTGACATAGCCCCCATAGAGCGCGGAGCGTTGACGGCCTGCCCTGATAATGCGACGCGTTGTGCGGCTGTATCAGCGTCCACACCTGCCCCTCGTCCGCAACGGGCGTACCGGCAGGACATGCGCTGTAATCCTTCTGCGCGTCGAAATCGGGCACTTTGCTTTCCTCCGCAATTATCGCCGTGCCGTCCATCGTGCTTGCACGTCCGCGCAGATTGAGCGCATCGTCCGCGCCTTTTTCTCTCATCTTGTTGATTGCTTCATCCTTAGTCATATGCTGTTAACCCCCTCTCGGTAGGCTGCGTCGAGTGCTGCCGGAGTTATTGCATCTGCAATTTCAGTCTTCATGTCCTGCACTGTGCTTGCGCGGTCGTTAACTTCAAGCATTCTGCCGGTCTGTAGCCAATCAACGAGATTATTTTCAATCTTCTGCTGTAGCCCATCGCGCTGCTTAACGTGAAATACGTACTCGTCGTATTCGTACAGCGGTGCAGCGTCCCCATTATCCGTCGGGGTAATGTTCTTGACGCTTTCGCGCACTCTAACCTCGACATAACCCGGCATCGGCCGGTAGCTTTCAACCGTTACAGCTGCCGGAAAACCATTTCCTTGTACTCTCATTGTGCTACCTCCTTATTATGGAATGTGAATTGTTCTAAAATGCAGCAAGCTTGCACTCGTACCGCTTGAATAAAAATCAGCAAAACCAAATAACCCTGTTGCATCGCCCGGCTTCATCGAAACGCCAAAGGCAGGATATACGTACCCTGCGTCAATATCACCTTCTGTCGTGTCGCACATAAATGTTGTCCCGCTACCGCCAGATGCCTCTGTTGGCAACATAGTCCAAGGATATTTAGGGTCAAACCCGATTCGCGTAATATATTGTTTGCTTGTACCAAGGCTCGGATAAGAATATGATAACTGCGAGTAACTGTCGAAAGCTGGATATGAGTTTGAATTATATTTGCTCGGGGTATTACTTACATGAAAAATGTTACTTTCCATAACCGTGCCATTAATAAGTTGTGGATAACCTCCCCATAGATTTTCAATTCCGCGCCAAACAACGCTTGTTTGGCCGTCGGTTCCAGCCGGAATGCCAGTCAATCCCGGAACCGAATCACATGCGCCGGTCGATGGTATGGTATAAGTCTCCGCGTTTCCTCGTCCAATGACAGCTTGAACATTGTTGTCGGCAAACTCTACAAGTATCAGCATTTGAATTGCCGAGAGAGCCGACAAATCCATCATATGCCACCCCGTTCCTTTAGCAGTAGCTTTTCCCCAACAATCATATATACTACCGCCACTCGAAAGATTATCATCCGATACTCCGCTTTTTGAAACCATATTATCATTTGCGTAATATGCTGCGATATCTATGTAATCCTTAGGCGAATTGCCATGATTAAACGCAGGATGCAGGGCAAAGCCATCGGCTGCACTTCCTGAAATTTTGATATATTCGACATTGCCACTTCGGTAACGACGATACCAAAACTTAGGTATTCTTACCATTACGTCGCCTGTGGATAAAGTAACGCGTTCAATATTGCCCCACGGAGAATATGCATCGAAGTTGCTACTCCCTGCAATGGTTCCTTTTGACGCAGTTGCCGATAATCCGACCGCATCGTCTGTCCTTGCCCATGCGGGAGATGAATTTGTTATATCGCGGCTGATACCGAAAACCTTGTATGACGTTCGGCTGATTTTCGTAACAGACCCGTCCTCCGTTACATTCACCGTTACTGTACTGGTTTGCCCATTCTTCGAAACGCTTACTGTCCATGCGCCAGCGCGTTTTACTTTAAAATTAACGCTGCCGGAAGTATCAGGCGCAGTCAGCGTCGTGCTGCCGTTTGTGCAAGTGCAGACCGCGCCGGAGTTGTATGTCACCTGTATGACAGCGGCAAAGGATGAACCGCCGTTGCAGTGATTAATAAGCGGCATTACAAATCCCTCCTGATTATTAATGTCACCGGGATATCTGTTGTCGGCTTATCGCCCAGCGCGACGAGCTGGATGCTCCCCGCCGCCTGTGTGCCGCCGACGATCATAGCGCCCGACAGCGCTTCCAGCTGCGCCTGTGTTATCCCGTTGTTTTCCCGCGGCAGAAGCTCGACCGCCGATGTCGCCGTGATGTCCGCGTAGCTTATAGTGTATTTCTTCGCCGTCGTCCAGTACGACGCATACAGCGTGGTGTTCACTTTCGTCGATCGGCCTGCGGAATACACCTCCCACGTATACCCCGTAGCCGCCGCCGCTGTGCAGTGATAAACAAGCTTTGCCGCCGTGTCGATGTACTCCTGCCCGACAACGCCAACGGTTGAGGTCGTCGGCGGGGTGGCGGCGATGATGGGCTGAGGTAGATCATCAAGCGCCGCCTTTACGCCTCCCGAAGTAACCGGGTTTGTGCTGCCTGCCGTGGGTGCTGTGTCGAATGTCAAAGCGTTCTGCTTTCCGTTCCACGCCGTCCTCTCTGCGGCGGAAATGTGCTTGACGGTGTTTTCCGCGTGGGCATTTAGATTGCCCTGCACGGTCCCCGCCGCGCCCTGCGCGTCCGCTCCGACCATTTCGGCGGTGTAGTCGCCCTGCTTCGGAACGACCGCGCCTCCGCGCCCGTTGAAGCTCGTAACGCCGCCGCCTGCCGCGCCCTGAGCCGCTTTAGCCCAGTACTTTGCATTGTCGGTATCCTCGCCCTCGCGCGTTCCCGTGCCGCCCACAGCCCAGCTCTTGGCCATGTTGCCGCCTGCCGCCGCCGTGACAGCCGCGCTTTTCGCGCCGCTCTCGTATTCTGCCGCCGCCGTTGCGGAAGCCTCTGCGGCACTCTGCGCATCTTCGGCTTTGCTCTGGGCAGTCTCAGCCTTGCCCTGTGCGGCCTGCGCTGCTGCCTGTGCTGCTCTCGAGGCATCTCGTGCTGTCTCGGCCTTGCTCTGCGCGGTTTCCGCTTTGCCCTGTGCGGTCTCGGCTGCTGCCTGTGCCGTCTCTGCGGCATTCTGCGCATCCTCGGCTTTGCCCTGTGCGGTCTCTGCCGCTGTCTGCGCGTCCTTTGCCGCCTGTGCCGACTGTGCCGCCGCCGACTGCACCTGCGCCCAGATGGGCAGTGTGCCGGTCGATACGTCCTCATAGCCCTCATAGCCCTTGCGTATCTTGCCGACCGTCGCCCACACCGTAGGTATCGCGACCGTGTTGGCGTTGTCCGCGCCGTACACGCCGACCATGAGTATCTCGTCGCTTTTCTCAAGGCATTCCTGCGGAATGGAGCAGACGTTGTTTTCCCAATACGAGTCGAGCACGACCTTTGTAACGTCGCCTGCCGTGAATATTGCGGTTCTGCTTATTCCCGAATGCCAATCGGCTGAAAACTCGAATTTTATCTTTGCATTTATCATGCCGCTGGTCAAGGTTTCGTTCTCCGTCACCGTCGCCAGCGCTTTGCCGATCATGATTGTTGTCAAAAGGCTTTTCCTCCTTTTTGCTTCTTGATTTCAGCATAGCAAAAGGAGGCAGGGCTTATTAAGCCCCACCTCCGCATGTTTTTTAACTTTCGTCATCCTCTTTGCGCTTATAATATTCCTGCGCATGGTCAATTATATTCTGCGCCGGATTTGAACTCTTATAGGCCGCCATCTCCCATTTTGCAAGCGAATAGTCGTTGTTGACCTCGTACTTTGCAATATGATCGGCGTAGGAATAGACATATTTGAGCATGTACGCCTTTTCGGGGTCTGCCGCGCCGGAATATGCCGAGCTGTTTATAACGCCCTGCGCAAGCTCGTATGAGGTCTGCCCCTTCGTCGTTGCGTATTTTACATACTCGTCGGCTGTCAGGTACTCGCCGTTTATCTTGGTGTTCGTCTTTGCACGGCCGGGATATACGCTCGTTTCGCCGAGGTCGTAAAGCCGCTCAAGCTCTCCGTCGATCTCCGTCGGGCGCTCCTTCTTGACATATGCGGGATTGATGAAGTTGTTGAGCATTCTTTCAAAGAGGTTGCCGGTCTCCTCCGTGCGCCCCCATGCGTCGATGTACGGTATCTGACTGAAATCGTAAAACGGTATCTTGTTTGCAATCTTGCCCCACATGTATTGCAGCTCAGAGCCGACGTTGCTGTTTCGGTCAATGTATGTCGTCTCGCGTTGAGCTTCCTCGAATGAGCGCTCAGTCTGTCCGAACAGCGTCGGGAAATACTGCGATATGTAGTTTGATGTTGTTTGTGAAATAAGTCTGTACATACCCTCAGCACCTTTGACATATGCAATGTTATTTATCAAATCGCTGAAACTTTGCAGCATTGACATTTCAAGCACAGGAGTAGTCACACTAAGAAGCGAACTCCATAATCCTTTAACCCAATTTGCACTGTCATTTTTGCCGCTCCATGAGTTGTACAGCTCCACACCTACGAATACCGGCATACTCTCCGGCGCGAGCCAGTCAAGCGTGATGCTCAGTCCGCCTATGCTCAAGGCGTAATTCTGCTTGCCGCTCAGATCGTCGAAATAGTTTTGCTTTTCGTCGTCGCCCTCGCCGCCGCTCAGCACTCCCCACGAGGCCAAAAGTACGCCCAGGCCCATAAGCGCCGTGCCCGTAAGCCCTGCCGAAACATCGTCTATAAACTGCGCGGGGCTCATGCCGTTTTCAACGTCGCCGTTCACATATGCCTTGACCTTTTTGGTGCCCACCGCAAGGGACTTTATGAGGCCGATCGGCGAATACTCAAAGCCTCTCATAAGAATGTTGGCCGGGGTTTTCTTAAACGGCAGGATACCTTCTATGAGCATTGATGCAACCTTATTATCCACCTTGCCGAGTTTGCTGACCCACGCTGAAAATTTGTTTGTATCTCTATAAGTAGCTTTCTGTGCTTCCTTAATGGCAGTAGTCTGCGCCTTGATTATCGTCTCCTCTGATACTTTACCGGCTAACAGTTGCTCCGCGCTTATGCCGTTTGCCTTGTACCACTTGGCAAGCGCGTTTGCATACGCGGGCTTGCAGAACCATGCGTCCTCCGCGTCGAGCGCTGACGAGTTGCCCTTGCGTGCCGCCTCAAGTATCTTGGTCTTGTATATCGTCCTGTGCTTGTCTATGCCCTGAAATGTATCGACATACTTGCCGCCCGAGAGTATAGTCTCCTGCACCGCTTCATAATCGGTCATTGCATATTTTATAAGCGCCACGTCATTTGCGTTGTTACGGTTGAGTATGGATTTGCTGCGCTCTATGCCGCCGTTTACTTTGCTGTCGGCGAGATTTTCAAGGCCGTATGCTATGGTGTTTTTGACTGCTCTGACCGGCACGAAGAATGCGTTGCCTACGATGTTTCTGACATGTGTACGAGGATTGCCCAGCATAGCAAGGTATCTGAAATTGTTAAGCTTTTCATACCATGTCGCGTTTATCTGCTGTGCTACGCTCTGCTCGATATTTGCCCACGCGGTTTTTATGCCGTCCTCGTCGCCCTGCCTGAGTGCCTTGGCGTACTCGTCGTAAAGGATTTTGTCAACATGGATATCCGCTTTGTTATCTTTGTACCGCTCGTTGAGGTCTTCCTCGATGTTTTCTATCGACTTTGCCGCAAGGTACAGTCTGCATTCGGGCGAGAGCTTGTTGAGAATGCGCATAGCCTGCAAGGACTGCGCCGTGTTCGTGGAGTTCTTGACCATGAGCGAGGCAATGTCCATTGCCGTTACGTAGTCTCCGCTGTTGACGGCGTTGTTGTAAAGGGCAATGCCCATAACGGTGTTGTCCTTTGATACTCTGCCGCTGTTTATCTCAGCCTTGTAGTTTGCAAGAGCCTGATCCCAGCCGTCATCCTCGATAGCGCGTTCGGCCTTTTTAAGCGCTTCCTCGTCGGAGTACGCAATATGCGAGAACTTACCCTGCGCCGCGTCCTCTCTCAGCGCGTCGGAGAACTCAGCCGGTGTCATGCCGCTGTTGGCTATTGTGGAAACATGCTTGCTCGTGAGCTTGCCGTTTAAGTCTTTCTTGGGTATCTCCTGCGGCGCTCTGCGCTGCTGTTCGGCGAGATTTGCCTCCTGCTCCTTGCTTATCGGGTGCAGTGCGCTGTCGCCCTCGCCCTGAGCCTCTGTTACCCAGCGCTCGCCTACAGTTTCCTCGCCCGTGAAGTTTGCGGAAGCCGCGCCCATGCCTTCCGGGAGCGGATTTTCTGCCGTTCTATCCTTTACCCTCGTAAGGACATTGTCCAAAGCCTTGATATTGACATAATCGCTGAGTTTTCTGTGTTCCTCTGCGTACTTTCTGCTAAGCAGGGTAAAACGATTTCGGGCTGTCGCTATGGCGTTTTTGTCGCCGCCGTTCTCTGCCGCAGTCAACTCCTGCCGTGCCGTGTTAAGCTTTTCGACAATGCCGCTAACCTTGTCATACTGGCGTTTATAGTCCTTTATAAGGCCGCGCTCGTTCTCGTTTTCCGCGTCCTCGTTTGTCGCCTGAGCGAGCATGGTTTCGTTCTGCCGCCGCAGCTCGGTAATGCTCTCCGGCTCTCGGGAAAATTGCTTGTTGACATTTTTGGAAGAACTGCGTATACTGTTTTCAGACGCAGAGCTGATGGCCGGTGCGCTCCCTCCCAGCGATTGACTACCGCTGGTGACAGTCCCGACGGTGGTAGGCTCTGCGTTAGTCATTTCCGGCAGCGCAAAAGCCGTGCCCTCCGGGGTCAGGATACGGTGTACCTTGTAGCGATTGCCCTTGGTTTTCATCACAACCACCGCCATATTTCCACGTTTTCCGTTCAGCTCCACCGGGGCTGCGATAGTCAGTGTTTCATAGTCTCTCCCCTTATGGTTGCCGTGCCCACTGATCTCAATGCCGCGTTTCAACACCATCGGCAGTGCCTGATATGCCGCCGCCTCCGCATCTGTCTGAATGTAATTTAAGCTTCGATTCAGCATCTTCTCGTCGAAATCAATCACGCCGATATCAGGGTTATCCACGCGATAGCCTGTTTTTTTCAGGCTGTTTACAATTTTCTTTCGGAACGCTCCGGTACTCATGCCTCTCCAGCCGTTGTCACGAATTGTGGCGACGGCTTTCATGCTGTTCAATTCTCCCTGATGTTCCCGCAGTTGAGTCTTAACGCTGTCCTGCTCACTCTGACTCATGGCATAGCTGCTATCCTCCGCAAACACAGTGTTCTCGTCACCGTAGTCTGGCGGCACCATCTTCCGTGTCCAGTCGGACATGCTTCTGCGGTTCGCCGCGTCTCTGGCCTCGATCTCACCCGCCGTGTTGTAGTAAAGCTCACTCGGTACACTGTTGCCCGGACGGTTCATCTGCGTGTAGTAGTTGTTCAGCAGGTCGTAGTATTCGTTGATCTTCCCGTTAAGTCCCCGCCGCTCTGCTTCCTCCCACAGCCGGTCATATTCCGTGAGGTCGTCGTCCAGTTCTCCGGCTTGTTCTATTTTGTCCTTCAGCGCCAGCGCTTCCTCGTTCGCCTTGTCCAGCTGAAATTGAATCAGTTTTTTCCTTGCATCTTGGAATCCCTTGCTTTGAATCTTGTCCCCGCTGGTCAGCTTTTCTTCCCAGTATTCCCGGTTGCTCCCTCGCGTGAAGCCCTCCGCGTTCTGTATGGCGTGCTGAATCTCGTGCACCAGCGTGCTCTCCGGCGCGTTGCGCAGCTCATTGCTTAGGGTGATAAGGTTTTGAGACGGGCTGTAGCTGCCCATGGTGTTTTTCGGCATGTCAGCAAACTCCACCTTCGTCCGCCGCAGCTGCGGATACGCCCGGAATAATGCCTCATGGTCGAGAATGTCCTCCAGCGTTGCGTTGCCTCTGTCTACGCGCTCGCTCAGGCGGCCATACTCTCGCCCCCACGTTTCATCCATCTGCCGCAGTCGGGTCTCTTCCTCCGCTGTCACCTCGCCGGTCATCCACTTGCGCATTAGCTTCTGATACTCCGCATAGTCAGGATGACCCCTGCTGAAGGCAGCGTCGCCGCCGCGATGGTAGGTCATCTCGCTGTCGTCGATCTCAAACCGCCACTTGCCGTCCATGCCCTTGAACCAGCCGGTAGCCTTGCGGATGCTCTTCATGTCAGCACCTTGCGTCTGCATTTGTTTAGCTCTTTCAAGCTGCTCAAGGTCTGCTGTCCGCGCATGTTTGCCAGCATAGCTATACTTCACCCCGCTCTTTTTCGGCGGCGCTCTGCCTTTGTTCGCAGTCTCGGCGGTGTGCTTGCGGAAACTCTCCTGCACCTTGCCGTAGTTTGCGCTGTCGTGCTCCGTTCCGGCAAAGATGTTTATCTTGCCCAGCGCGTCGCAGCACATTTCCTCAAATGCCTCGGCCTTGCTTATCGTGTCGCCGTATGCGTGTTTGTAGACCTCAACGGCGCTGCTAAGCTCTTTCTCCGAGAGGTCTGAAAGCATGGCACTGCGCAGCTCGTCAAGGCTTATATCGCCCTGCGCTATCGCCGCATGCCCCATCTCATGGCGCATTATCTGCTCTGCGGATATGTCGGGATGGTCTGAGCGCACCATAACGGTTTTGCTCTCGGTATCGACCATGCCTCTGAACTCGCCGCCGCTGTCCTTGATATTGCCGCCCTCGAAATATGTGACGTTATAGCCGTAGCTTTTTGCAAGCTCACGGCCTTTTTTCATGCTCTCGGTGTCCTCGCCGGAGTAGTAGACGTTTTCCTGCTCTACGCCGTTATAGACTACTTTTTGCCCAGCTTTGCCTTGAGCTGCGCTATAACCGCTTTGTCTGCCGCTATCTGTTCCGGCGTAAGCTTCGACTGCGCCTCTTTCCACTGAGGGTATTTGTCCTTCGGTATTCTGACCGTTAAGCCGTTGGCCGCTGTCGCGTAGACGTACTCCATTCTCGTTTACCTCCTGTGTGTTTATCTGGTTGTTTACCTGTGTGCTTACATTATCACCCTGCACCGTCGCATTGTCAACCGCCGCCTGAGTTGTAGATGCACCCATGTTATAGGCTATCTCCGCCTGTGTGCGGTTCAGAACGGGCACTTTGATAAGCGACTCTTTGTTCGCGCCCTGCTGCCCCATCTGATACACAGCATCAAACGCCATTTCAAACGCCTCGGGAGACTCGACGGGGGCGAGATCGTATGTTCTGCTTATAACCTCCGGGGAGACCGTATATCGCTCTGCCATGCTGTTAACAACGCTGTTCTTTGCCGCCATTGTGCGGATGTTAGCAACAGCGCCGCTCCCGGTCATGGTATTCACAGCCTGCTGCATTACCGGGCTGCTGTCTATAATGCTCTGCTCCGCTCTCGTCAGTTTTTGACCGCTTGCAGCCTTGGCAATGACCGTCGCGGTGTTATCGTCAACAAGCGTACCGCTGCGCTCAAGAGCATTTCGCACTGCCGGCGTGTCTCTCTCAGCCGTTATAAGCTGTTCAAGGTTGGCTGTTTCCTTGTCGCTCAGGTTTCTGTTGCCTCTCTTTGCGCTGTTGTCAAGGATGTTCTGATATTCTGCGGCGGTCAACTGTGCCTGAGAACCCTGTTCGGATGCAATCCCGGCGTTTACAAGCTCGCGCTGATAATTTTCATACGCTCTCTGCTGCGCGTTCTCGGCGCGATACTGACCGCTTATAACGTTCGTTCCTGCGCCGAAAAGGCCGAGAGTGCTGCCGATGATGTAGTCCTCGAGCATCTGCTCTGCGTCCATGTCCTCGCCCAGGTCAGACCAATCGCCCTTGCCGTCATCCAGCTTGAGCACACGGTCTGCAACAGGGTTCAGGATATCCGAGAGGACTTCCTCTAAGCCTTCTTCGTTCGCGCCGACAATGACCTTGAGCGCCGTGCGGCCTTTGTCCGTCTTTGCCAGTCGGTTTACAAGACCGTTAACAAGGCTCTCGTTTCTGATAATGCCCTTGCCGTATGCGACTTTGGAAGCAGCGCCGAAAAGCTTCTCTGTAAGCACTTCGATTGCCGCGCTCTTGAGGCCAGAGGTAAACTGGTCATTGATATCAAGGCCGTTGTTTCTTGCCTCCTGCGCTCCGCTTCCTGCCGCTCTCATTCCCATTGCCACAAGACCTGAGCCGGGGAGAATGGCGTTCATAGCCGCGTCACCGGCAAACTGCAAGCCTGCAATGCCGAAGTCAACAACGCCCTGTCCGAACTTGCCTAAGCCCTCTTTTGCTATCTGCTGATACTCATTCGAGCGTGCGGCAAGCTCATCGGCGGTGTCAAAATTCTTTTGCCCTGCTCCTGCAAGCGCTGCATAACCGCGCTCAAAGGCCTTTTGGCTGTCCTCATGCTGCTTCTTGAGACCGCCCTCGCGCGTGTTTATGTCCTCGCCGTTGAGCATTGCGTCATATCCGGCTTTAAGCCTTGCGCTGTCCGCTGCATCTCGCGCTTTTGTCTGCGCGTCCTTTTCTTTCAGCAGACCGAAAAGGTTTGAAAACGCGCCTGCCGTGCTGTATATTGCAGCGTTCGCCGTAGCGTCAAATCTCGTTGTTTTTGACGCGCCGTAATCTCCCGCGCCCAAAGCGCTTATCTGCCCCGGCTTGCGCTCGCTGCTTTTTTTGCCGTAAGATATAGCGTCGCTGCCCTTGGTGAGCTTTTTGGCGTTCCCGGCTTGCTGCAAAGCAGCGAAAGCAGGGTTGTTACGAGCAAGAACTTCGCTCACTTCGGGCAATTGTCCTCTATTCTTACCAACTTTGGATTTAGCACTGTTTGTGCCGTAACCCTTGGCGATTGCCTGTGCTTTCTGGGCATAGGCTTTTTCGGTCTTTTCGCGCCCTGCTTTTGCAGCAGCCTCTATCTGCTCTTTTGTAAGATTTATTTTCTTCGCCATCTTTAACCTCGCTGAACTTACAAGCTGATATTTGCCTGAGATTTAAGCTTTCGTTTGAGAACATTTATATCATCATCGGTTAAACTCGAGTTTTTATTCCATGCATCGACGAGCGAATTAAGGCTGTTATAGTTTTCGCCGTTCCATGTGAAAATGCCCTCGTCAGGGTCAAAATTAAGCTGACGAACTTTTTTTACTGAAATACTTCCATCTTTGTTTACCTTGAAGTCTTTGCCACTCGGATACCTATTTCCCCCGCCGCCTGAGCCGCCGCTTCGTGCCGCCGTCTGAGCCGCCGCCTGCTGCTGATAGTAGCTCATGAGGGAGTTGATATATGACGGGTCATAGCCTGCCGTGCTTATAAGCGCCTGAGAGGGCGTGCCGCCGGCTGCAATGATTGCGTCTATCTGGCTCTGTGCAAGCTTCTGGGCATCCTGCCGCCTGTTGTAATTGCTCTCGCTCAGCTGCATGTCCTGATTCCACTTGTCGATAAGCTTGTTGTATTCCTGCTGATCAAGCGTGTTGTTCATGTTCCAGTTGTTGAGGAACCGCTCATAATCCGTTGCATCCGCGCCGGAAACGAGGCCATACAGGTTGCCGAGATTGCTTATGTTATCCTGCTGCTGCTGATATGCCATGCTTGCCGCAGCCGCAGCCGCCTGATACGCCATTTCGGCATTCGCGACTTCCTGCTGGTAGCGCTGGAAATCGACCTGATCGCGGTCAATGTACATGCCATAGAGGTCTTTCATATTCTGCCCTTCATCACGATATTTGCCGTATGCTCTGTCGTAGAACTCGGGCAGCATCTCCGTTACCTTTTGCAGATATGCATTGTACATCTGCTGACCTACAGCCTGTGAATAGGTCGAACCATAACCTCCCGTGAGGGCTGCTGCCTGCCCCATTGTATCTTCCATTGCAAGCTGTCCTTGCTTGGTGTATAGGTCTTTATACTGCTGATACAGCGGGTCAAGCTCTTCGTTGTAACTAAACTCTTCACGGTTGAGCAGTTTATTCAAAAGCTCGTCTATCTGCGCGTCATACTGTGGATTGTACGTCGGTGCAGAATATCCCGGCATGGAAATAGTCGGAGCATTAGTTGTTGCGTCGGTAATAGAGGCAAGGATTTTGTCCAAATCTTCGGAATACTTGGAGTTGTAATCCGTCGATGGTGTGTCTTTGCCGGTGTCGCTGTAGCTTCCATATTTGTTGCGAAGCTCTAAATTCATGTTATTACCGAGGATTTTTGCGTTTCCTTTTCGCTCATCCTCTCTCGCGCCCTCTATGTCTCCGGCAGCAAACTTTGCATCGGCGCTGAGACCGTAGTCTATAGAATTGCTGTAGCTTGTGCCGTTGTAAATACCGCCGGTTGTTCCATAGGGGTTTGTATTGCCCATCTTAAGATTAAGGCCGTTAGCCTCACCCTTTGCGCGCCTCAAATCCCATGCTTTAGCTGCTGCCGCCGTGTCGCCTTTTGCAACAGCTGCATTTATATCTGCTTGGTAGTCGTGATCATTGTCAAAATAAAATACGTTATTATTCTCGTCTTTCCATGCTTTCCATGTAGGCATATAAATCCTCCGTTAATCCTGTGCTTTTCCGACTGCTATATACATGACCGTGACGCTGCCCGCGCTGTCCGCTTTGGGAAGCGAGGCCGTAAATCCCGTTTTGCTTACGTTGTCGGACTTTATCGTTATGTTTCGGTCTGAAAACGGCTGAGAGCAGATAACAACGGGCTTGTCTGCAAACTTCGCCTTGCTTCCAAAGCTCACGCTCACCGACGTGTCGCTCTCTGTGCCGTATGTCATTTGGAATGTGCCGTAAGCAACGTTGCTGTCGGATGAGACCTCGGCAACAACAACGCTGCTGCTCGTGCTCGTCTGGCTGCTTGTGTCACTTGCCGCGCCCTCGACGTTCAGCCACACCGAGAGGCTTTCGGCGAGCTGAGCCGTATATCGGTGCAGCTGAGTTACCTTTTCCTCGGATGTGCCAAAAATTCGAGGCGGCTGAGGTATTACTATCATTTGATATCCGTGCCTCCCTCAAACTGTTTGCTGAAGCTGTATAGCCGCACCGTGCCATGACCCGAGAGCTTTATTCTGAAATGGTCGCAGCGCTTAGGCTTGACAGGAACCATGAATGTTGTCGTGCCCTGTCCTTTTATGCGGCCTTGCTTTTCCCAAACGCCGGAGCTGTCGTATTCGATGTAGATCATCATCTCCGAGCCTTTGGGCAGCATCATGCGCAGATTAAAGCGGCTTATGTACTTCTGACCGGTGTAGTTATAGCCCTGCAAGCCCGTTATGGCTTCCCACTCAAATGCGGCTTCTTCATTGCCTGTTTTCGTGTAGTCGGATATAAGGTTTATTGCGTATCCGTTGCTGTCCTCGGTGACGAAGAATGTTTCATTGTTAATCGAGAAGAATGCGAGCGCGTGCTTTTCATCTTCCTTGTGCCACAGTCCGCGCTTTGTGTCGTACACGAACAGCGACCATTTGCCGCTTGTGTCTTTGAGGGATAGATAATACTTGCCGTTTGCACTGCCGCCCTCGGCCGCAACGTAATACACGTTACCGAGCGGCGCGCCGATGTCATATGCCTGAGTGCCGTCAAACGCCATCACGCCGCCGCGAGACTTGTAATAGCAAACATCATCTATCACAGTGACCGAACCGCTGCACCCCGTCTGAACGCCCTGCACGGTCTTATCTATGATTTGATGTGCGCCGGAGCTGGATATATAGACCTTGTGGTAACAGTTTTCCTTGAAGAAAATCAGGTTGCCGCCGATGTTAGCCACGCCTGTAAAAGCGCCCGGAGTGCCTATAGATGCACGGTATGCGTCGGTGCTAACGCCCTTGTAGGTTGACCATCGGGTTTCATCGCCTAACTTTGATGCGTATATCTCATTTACATTCGTTTTCTCGGCATCTTCGGATGCTTCATAGTTATATCTGCATCCCCAAATGCGGTTTTGCGCCTGCACAACAAAGTCAAGGTCTGGCGCATCCCTATAAAGCTTTATGCTGCCTGCTGTCTGGTTAAAGTCTCCGGTTACGATATCAACGAATACATATATAAGCTCGACCGTGTATGACTTTGTGCCATCGGCCGCCGTTGTCTCGTTGGTCTTATTGATAACTCGCTTTGTCGGGGTGTGCTGCCCTTCAAACTTTGCCGAGTTATCGTCCTCGGAGAACGTCGCGTCGGTAAAAGATATCTCTATCGTGTCGCCGCTATCGATGCTGATTTTGTTTATTGCCTTTTCGGTCATCGTCCCCATCGGCAAAACGATACGTGCCTTTATGTCGCTTGTCTTAGCCCATGACCCGGCAATATACTTTTTCCACACCGCGCCGGTATCGGTGCTCGACGTGTCAAGCCACAAGTCACCCGTTTTAGGACTGGACGGCGCTGTTGCACTCTTGGTAAAGGTCACTGACTCGCCGTCTTCTGTGCAAGCCGTAAATTTTATCGGTGCATCCGTCGAGGCCGTCGCCTCGATAGATTTGTACAGCTTCTCATACTCATGATTTTCCGTTGTATCTGTTGCCGTGCCACTCTCGCTTCGGATGCTCAGCTTATCGGGATAAATAACGAGCTTATTGGAGAAAAACATCATCTGCTTTGTGCTTTCCGATATGCTGATTGAGTTATCTACCACACCATCTACCGTTAATAAAACCTTTTTGGTTGTGGTATATGTACCGGCGCCGCGATAGATTTTGTAAATCCCGACTCCGCTATCGGCGGTCTTGCCGACAACGTAAAGATTTGAGTCAACGTCGGCGATCATGCCGTATATCGCGGTAAATTTCCCGGCAGCTATAATGCTCCTTGCATCGCGATTACCCATGAGCGGGTAGTAATCGCTCGTGAGGTTTTGCATATCGTAAAACTCGCCGTCGCCGATTTTGTAGTTGTGGTTATAGCCGCCGAAGGTATCAACGACTGTTTCAACCGTGCTGCTTTCGGGTATAGTTATATATGTCGGCATGCTGTCCTCCTAAAATCTGAAATGCGTCAGTTTCGGCAGCGGTCTGTGCGCCGCGTCATACGCCTGCGCAAATCGCGTATAACCATCGTTGTAAAACAGAACGGCTTTGTTGTACTTGGCATCCTCGCCGTTCTGCTGCGCTATCTTGGCCTGTAGGTAATTAACATAGATATCCTCTGCATACGGCTCAGGAACCAGCAAATCAGTCGCTATGTCCTCTGCTGCATACTCGGGCTTTTCAAACCTCTCCGCGCCCTCGTGCGTGGCTATCAGGTCTGTATACACCATCTGGTCAATAGTCAGCAGCCATCGGACTTTTTCGGTTTCATCGTATGCGTTAGGCGTAAGCTTATCGGTAATGTCTATTGCTTCTGCAATTGTCATATTGTTCTCCTATTAAAATAGCCGCCATGAGGCGGCTGTTATTTTTGATATTAATTAGTGCGCGGCAAACTTCATCTCATCGATGTGTTCGTCAAGCATGCGCTGAGCGTAGTTTGAGCGCTCGATCTCGTCCGCTACTTCTTTCGGGACGAGGCTTGTTTTGCCTTTGGGCAGCAGATAGTTTTTTCCGTTTATCGATACAAACAGATCGGGGTCACTGTTTCTGTCGCCTCTCGGTATAAACATTTCAACTCTTTCATCTTCTGTTTTTTTAGCCATGTTTTGCTCCTCTCAGGCGGAGGAGCGGAGTGTTCCGCCCCTCCCAGGATAATTACTTGTTTTCCTCGTCAGTCGCGGAATACGAGCTGACGGACATCACGCGGAGTACGCGCTCAGGGTAAAGGATAGTTGCGCCGTTGGTCTCGAACTTGTAACCGATGGTGCTGAACTGGTTAAGAGGGCCGCCGATTTCGTCCTTGTCATGAGCGATCATCTCAAGGCCGCCGCCCTCGGGGTCGATAATGCCGAAACCATCCTTACCGAAGAAGTAAGTAGCGTAAGTTACGCCGTCGGACTTATTCTTGTAGGTGGTGCTGCCGGAATACTTGTAGCTTGCGCCGAGGATAGGTGCATAGGTATCTTCGATGAAGCGGCAGCCGTGCAGCTCGCCGATTTCGCCGTTGAAGATCTCGGAGGTAGCTGCATACTTATGTACCTCTATCCATTCCTTACTCTGGCGCAGATCATACGCAACAGAGGGATGGATAACAGCATAGTATTTGCCGTTTATCTTGGGTACACGGTCTTTCTTGAGCTTGGTAACGGCCTTGTTTACCATGGTGGGGGTAAGCAGTGCCCAGCCGTCAGGAGTCGAGCTGCCGCCGCTGGAAGTAGTGCCGCCTGCGCCCATAGTTGCCGGGGAAGTAGGAGTAGAAACTTTAGTGCCGTCCTCGGTGACGTTATCGCAGTACATTACGTTAGTGCCGACAAGCAGCGCATCACGGATAAGGGTTTCCTGAGTAGCCGCAGCGGATGCGCCCATTTCCTCGGTCGCTGCAAGAATGACATCGTCATATGCGCGCATCTCGAGCTTATCAGTGATAGAGGTGTAAGTGCCGTACTGCGTGATAGATGCCGTCAGCTTGGTTGCACCAAACTGCTGACCGGTGGGGATAACGCCTTCCTTAAGCTCAGTCGCCTTTGCAAAGGTGTTAAACTTACGCCATTCAACAGTGGTGCCGCCGTTCTTGGGCAGTCTCTGCTTGCGGCCAAACTGCGCATAGAACATCTCGACTCTGGCATTTTCGAGCAGCTCAGTGTCATAGAACGTCTTAAGTTCGGGCGCCATCGTGTTGGTGGCAGGGCTGGCCGCGACGGCCTCGCCGGTGTATGCGTTGGTGTAGTTGGAGGTGCCGTTGCTTACAAGGGTATTAACAACGGTACCTGCATCTGCGAAAATCTGAATCCAATTAAAATTGATCATATCGTTTCCTTTCATGGTCATAGGCCACGCGGAAACGCTCAAGGCTTAAAACTGCCCAGGATATATCTTTTCACCCGATCTGATCCGGGCTTTCAACGCCTCTCTTTGCTCCCGTGTGGCGTTTCTGTAATCAAACGTCTGAATGGAAGCGTTAGAGGACTTGGGAACGCCGCCCTCACTCGGGCGCGATCTATTCGACTGCACAGCATTGGACACCTGCTGCACCGATGCTTTCAGCGCTGCCTGCCGTATGCTTTCCTTTATTTCATCACGATGCACAAGCTCATATGCATCCTCGAGGGAAAACATCAGGTCAGGCGCGGTCAAGCGTCGGAATGTAGGGTTGTCCAGCTCTTTCCGCAAATCAAAGTTGGGGTATTTTTTTTGAAGCTCAACGGCCTGCGCGTTCATCTTGCTCAGATGCTCCATAAGCTTCTGCTCGTTGATAAACTGCTGCTTTTGCGCTTCTGCCGCTCTTGCCACAGCCTCGGAGCGCTCGAGCTGCTTTGCGACCTCGGTCGATACACCCAACTCCATTGCACGGTCTTCGTAATACTCGTCGTCATCCGCGACCGCTTTTGCGATTGCGTCATAATCTCCCGAGTCTACGCCGTACTTTTTGGATAGCAACTGTAGCGCCGGAGCAAGCTTCTCAAGCCCCTCGGCATCCGCCTTGTACTTTGTCTTTGCCGATGAAACTACTTTCTGCATCTCCCGGTTGTAGTCGGGGTCTGCCATGATTTCATCCCACGTAAGCCGCTTTGCTGTGTCTTTAGTCTCTGCTGCCTCTATGGCTTCCTTTGGCGCAGCGGCGGCCTGCGCATCGGCTTTAGGCTGATTAACAGCCTTGCCATATTTCGCCCGTCCGAGTTTTTCCTTAGGCACTCCAAGCTCCGCGAGCCTGTCAGCCGTGGTTTTCGGTGCTGTCTGTCCGGCGGCAACAGACACATTAACGCCCGTGTTCTGCCCGGCGGCGGCAGATGTTTCGCCCGAAGTGGCTGCACCGCCATCGCCGGTACCGTCCGCGAATAGCTGCAACCAACTGAATTTGTTGTGCATTTACATGCCTCCTATTTATTTGCCCGTAGGTGGGCGAGCCCGTCGTACCGCCTGCAGGGCTCGAACCTGCATCTCTATCTCTCCGAGCGTTTTACCCGTTAAACTAAGGCGATATACAAAAGGGGCGGAGAAGGGGGAACTCCGCCCGTAAGAAAGGAGATGTAGCAGACTATTACAGCCGCCGCCTGCCAGGGCGACATCTTAAAGGAGGTGAACTTGCTGTCTCATGCAACCCACGTTTTCAGCATAGCATTTACTTATGCTTTGCTTTCAGCCCCACCTTGCGCATTTTTTTCAGTTTCTGTGAAAATTTTTATGTATTCCGGGTATTCCTGCATCAGCAACACAAAGCCCTTGACTATTACCGACATTTCAACGACCGCCACAGGGTCATATTCAGTCAGTTTTATTCGCGCTTTGCCGTCGGATATATCAATTTCCGTGATGTCTTTGGAACTTTCCTGCAAAATAGCCGCTGCCGTTCGCACAAGGATCGTCGCAGCCGCGCATATCAAATCCTCGCCTTTGGGCGCAGACCGCGCATGCCCTTCGATTTTTAATTCGAATGTGCTGCCGGTGCTGTTTACGCATACGTTTATCATGTCGTTGCATATCCTCCATCGGGCATTGCCGCCTCGCGCGTCTTTGCCCGGGCGTTAGACACCTGCGCATGTTCGCGCTTTGCCGGGTCTTCTGCAAGCTGTATATTCGCCTGCGGTGTGCTGATCTGTACGTTAGCCTGCTGCGCTATAGCCTGTATCTGTGCAAGCGACTGCGCATCACCGCATTTGGCCGCAAGCAGTGCCGCGACTTGCAGTACCGTGTTAAATCGGTCAAACAGTGTGCCGTTCTGCTTGATGGTCTTCCGTACATCGTCGATGCTGTCAAAATCCATCATCGTAAGGCATGCAAGCGCCTGGTCTGTCTGCTGCGGATTGAAAAAGCCAAGGTTATAAAACTGCAAAGCCAATTCATTATTTGACATCTTGGTGTATGCCGTGCGCTTCTGCGGAACGACATTGATATCAAACTCCGGCACACGCTGCCCGATATCGTATCCGGCAAACATCTGTGTCTGCGGCTTTATGTGCTCGTTGGAATAGCTTAAGAACAATTCCTCGCCGCCGTCGCCCAGAATGCGGAATTGGCGCGGCGCATCGTAAAACTGCCTTATCAGCTCTATGACAAGATAGTTTAATTCGCTGTATGCCCTGTAGCTTGCCTTGGTGCTGTCTCTGCTGCCTTTGCCGCTGGCTTCCTGCAATGCTGCTATTGCGCTTGCAGCCGTTACTCCGCTGCTTGTCGTGCCTGTTGCGGTTTCTGTGTTGCCGCTGGTTTCGCGCAATTCGTTGATGCTAAGCTGCAGCATGCTGATATAGTTGCCGTCAAGGTTATCGTGCGTAACAGGCTTTAGGTTATCGTCGTTTAAGCTGCCTTCGACGTTTATGATGGTTTCATTCAGGTTCGTAAACTGTTCAACGTTAACGCCGCAGTTGGCTTTCTTAAAGTACCTGGGTTTTGCGCCGACCATTGCATTTTCCACATACGCCGTTTTCATCAGGTCAATTTCAGTCTGCGGCGCTTTGCACAGGTCTACATAGCCGTATCCGCACGGGCTGCCTTCAATGGGAAACAGCGTGTCAAACACATACGGGTATTTGCTGTGGTCATACCAGCCGGTCATTGCACGGTCAGGGTCATTTTCCGTCGCATAAAGCACTGTGCCCGGAACAAACAGTATGTAGTGCAGCACACCGTTTTTGTGATAGTACGCACTGATAACAGGCACTTTGTCCGTAGTGTCTACATGGTCATCGTATCTGTATTTGCTGGTTATAAAATCATGCGGTATATTCTTGCCCTCCGGCAGCTCAGCCGGGAACATGGCTCGGACTTCGGTTTCGTCCTGAAAATCGACCTCAAAAAAATACTTTGACTGCTGTATATCCTCGACTCCCGGCTCCCAAAACAAATTAAGGATGTTGCACTTGCGCACATCGATATCGCCCAAGCCGTTCATTTTGTTCTTGTCCCATATGACCTTGTACACGCCTGTGCCGGTCTTTAGCTTTGACCACATAACCTTGCTGTAGGTAGTCTCAAACTGGTTTTTTTCCAGCACAACAGGGATTATTTTAGACAGCATAGCCGCCTCTGCTTTATCGCCCTGTTCCCTCGGCAGTATGTTAGGCTCAGGGTATGCATCCATTGCGTCGGCGTGTTTGTTGGTGATAACGTTATGCAGCCAGCCGCTTTTACTTCTAAACCCCGGCTTTGCGTGGCCGTCCTTGTCTTCTTCAACATCGTTTCGCAGCTTCCACCAGTTTTCCGATGCGATGATACGGCTATCGACCGACTTCTTCCCGGCGCGATATTTGTTTAGTATCTGCATCAAATCCTGTATCTGCTGTTCCCCAATGGGTTTTATGCCAAGCATCTGCGCCGCAGTTTCAACGCTGCCAAGCTCGGGCGCTTTGCTGCCGTCTGCTCGTATAGTGTCCTTAGTGATATCCATTTGCTTTATATCCATCCTTTTTGTATTGGTTCAGTGGGTCTGACAATATAACTTTCGGTTTTTGAGGTATTATCGGGCTTATCGGTCTTGCCATACACATATAACGCCATTCATCGCCTACGTGGTCTTCCATCGACGTGTCCAAATCTTCGGGCTTGTGTTCATCGTACATCAGCAGCGGTATAGTACGGATAAACGCCTTGCAGTTGTCGAACACATACATGCGCGGATAACCGTTATCGTCAAATTGCAGCCGATAATGGCATTGCATCCAGCCTGCAAGCCGCTTGTTGTCGCCGGGGTCGAAGTACACACCGTATTTCTCGGCGGTCTCCGCGACCGACACGCCGCGTGACACATCCCATATTGACGGGTCAGCAACGCCAAGTATCTTGCGCCCTTTAAGCCACGGATGCGTCTGCTCCGTCTCGCGGATGCGCTTAAACTGTTCGTCGGGTGTCCACTTGACACCTTCGTTAGGCGTATCTGTGCAGCCGTACAGCTCCAAAACGCGATACAGTACGCCGTCATAGTCGATAGCCCACCATGCGCAACTAAACGGCTTGTTATAGCCGAAGTCGTATGACCTGTATATCGTCCAGCCACGTGCCGCGCCTTCGTTCAGGTCAAACGCCGGTATAACATGCGTAAATCTGCGCTGTGCTATAGCTTCTTCCGGCGTTATCCCCGCCTTTGCGCACAGTTGCGCATCCGGGCGCGTTCTGAAATCTTCAAAGAATGCGCCGTCGAATATATCCCATTCGCCCTCCAACCACGCCTTACGCAGCTTAGGCGGCAGGGCTTCAAGCTTTTTTATATAGTCGGGGTCTGCATCCATCAGCGGCTTGTTATCCGTGACCTTGCTTTGAATAAATGAATAGTCCTCCGGGTTCTCCCCATCGGTATAGGCGCGGTCTATCGCCAACCGCTTCACCCAACTGTGCCCAACGCCGCCGGGGTTACATGTAACATATATCCGCCGTGGGAAATCATTCGCGCCACGCACGCAGGCCGAGAGCTTCCTGAACCGTTCTTCGGTTTGGTGGGTACCTTCGTCCAAAAACAGAATATCCGTTTCTGTGCCCTGAAAGCGTTCAGCATCCTTGTCGGTATCGCAGTACCTAAATAATATTCTGCTGCCGTTCGGGAATGTAATGACCTTCTTCTGATCGTTATAGCTTGCCATGCGCTGTGATTTATCAGCATCATAGCAATGCAGATCGCGTGTCAGAGGTACTATGTGGTTTTCCTGCAATTCCGGGTATGTTTTACGCACGATCATGCATGTTATCCCCGGAAACTTGAAGCAGTACAGCACCGCCGAGACGCGCACGACGAAGCTTTTGCCGCCGCCGCGTGCGCCGCCGAAAAACACAACATGCGCCCTATCCTTTAAAAATTCCTGTTGTGTAGGGCTTAGGTAGTCGATTTTGTATTCAGGCATGGTTATTTACCGCAGAAATCATCGGCACCGGCAATGATAACGCGCACCGGCTCAGGCTGTGCTTCTCCTGCTGCCTGGCGTTCAAGGTTTTTAATGCGCGCTTCCTGCTCGCGTTTATCGGCATCGGATTTAACACCCTGGATTTCCGCAAGGTCTTTCATTGCGCCTGTAAGGCTTTTCAGGCCGCGTTTATCCTTGATAATATCCGCATCCGTTAACTGTGCTACAGCGCTGCATAGCTTGCTTGACAGCAGCCCAGCAGCTTCTAATAGGCTTTTGTATTCCTGATAATCAATTTCCAGCTGTGCTTTGATACGGTCTGCGCCCTTGGCCGCGCTATACTGCGTCCGCTTCTGCGCCCATTTTTCTCGTTCGGCGCGTTTTCGCAATGTACTGTACGAAACGTTGTGTTTCTCGGCAAGCGGCCTTGTGCCTATGTCGGTAGTAATATATTCAGTTTTGATATCATCCCATTTGCTCATGCCTTTATAATAATGTAGGTGGCGTTGCATTAATCAGCCCCACCTTGCGCACTTTTTTGCTGCACATAAAAAATCAAGGGTAACGCTTAATGCGCTACCCTTTAGTATTTTTCCGCTAATGTGATCTTGTAGACCGGGCATTGTGCGTACTGTGTGCAGCAGTATTTGGACACATACACCCGGCGTTTCTGCTCGTCGCCTTTAAACCACAGCTGCAATCTTGCGTCACCGCATGGGCCTTCACAAAAGATCTTGTTCTCACGCGCCGAGCCTTTTGACCAAAACGGGCATTTTGCCCGGCTGTCATAATATCCGTCAGCGCCCCTCATGCAGCGTATACCTCGCGTACCGTGTCGGGATGCCGTAACGGTTAAGTCCGGTCTCCATCGTTGTTTCAACGTCATAGCCGCGCTTGCGAAGATCAAACACGCGCCCGGATGCCCTGCCTATGCCGTAGTCATACATGGCCTCGCGGCTTGTTATGCTGCCGTGTTTGCGCATGTGATTTAACATCATTTCGCACTGACTTTGAATTATCATGTTCCGCGATACCTCCAACATTTTTTAGTTGTAAATGTCTTTACCGCCCTTGCGCGTTTTATGTAGCCAGTCACCAGCAGCTCCCTTGCCGGATATTCATTCCGCGCCGCCGCCTTGCGTTTATCGTTCTCCGCGCAAAACGCCTGATAGCTGCTGCAATTGGCGTGGCAGCCTATGCGGCGCGCTGTGCAGCCTTTACAGTCGTTAGTCATCTTTTTGTAAATTCTTTGGGTGCAAAAGCAGCGCACCAGCCGTTACGCTTATCGCAGTCGCAAGCGCACTGATCGCAGCACCAGTCGTAATAGGTGTTTTCGCTGCGGCGGCAGATTTCACGGATAGCATTTTTATACAGCGCTATCGCTTCTACAAGCATAGAAATCCGCTTGCTCTGCGCAGATATAATCTGTATATGCATATCTTCGATTTTCTCGGCGCGTTCTTCGGATTCACCGTGCAGCAATCCTAACAGCCACATGCGTATTTTATATAGTAATCTTTTCATGTTTCTACCTCCGTTTCAAAATATTCGAACGTTTTCTTTCCCTTTCTTAAAGGCAAGTCCAGCATTTCCGGCTTTGTGTTTTCCATAAGCATCGCGCCGAGCACGTTGAATGCAGCGGCGGCAAGATGATCTTCATCGTCAAGACCGCACTGATACTTTGCCAAGTGCCTACAGGCGCTGTCGATAAACGACGATATCGGAATACCTTTCGTGTAGTTCCAACGCCCGTAATGCTCCGCCCCGCGTTCGTAGTGCTTAGACAGCCGCAGGAGCGCTTCCCACGGGAGGGATATCATATCGCCCTTGCCGGTCACGCTGTCCCTTACAGCGCCGGTAGAAAACTCGCGGCGTTCATCCTTTTCGAATTTCACTATCCTCCCACCTTTCGCCGATATCTTCTAAAAAGTGCAGAAATTCATGCGTATCTGCGCAATAATATTGTTTGCCGTTAACGGTAACCGTGTAGCTGCCGTCGTGGTTGCTTTTGGCTTCCCAGCCTACGTTTTTAGCCATTATCGCCTACCATACCTTTCATCGAATGGCGAGAAGTTATCCTCGCCCACTATTTCACGGATGCGCCGGTCAAGGACGGTTTTTGAATATTCCAGGCTTTTATCGCCCACGCTGTCTTCTACGAACAGTTCGGCAATTTCGTTTACATACATAACGAATCTTTCGCCGAACGCCTTAGCGCGTCCAGCGCCCAAGCCCAAAATATCATTAGCGGCCATAAACGCCGCGTCCTCCGCAAGCTGCATGCGGTTACGCCCGTAAAGCTGTAACTGAATGTTCACTTCGCGCTGCACGGCTTTTGCAAATGCTGATTGCTTAGCCATCGTCTGACCGCCTTTCGCAGATTTGGTCTATTACGTGCTTGCATTCATCGACCATCTCGGCGGTTGTCCAGCGTTTTAACTCTTTAGTATACGGAAAGTCGCAACAAGCGCCGTTATAATCCCAACAATGGGAATAATCCCAGCCAATGAACGCTCCTTTCCGATCTACAGTCGCTAAATATTGCTCCAAATACGTAATTCCGCCGTGACAGTCAATCTTTTCAACATTTAACGGTTCGCCTTCATATTCACTGATATCAACATACGCGCATGGATGCGTCCCGAGATTCAGCACATAGTAGTCAAGTCCTCTATAGTTTCCATAGGCCAGCCGTTCGGGGGCGCAGCGCTCAGACTTGTAAACCATTTCTTTCATTTGTCAGTCCGCCTTTCTCCATAGCTGCAAAAATCGTCAGCCTTTACACACGGTAAGCCATAATCACATCCGCATTCGTATTCATCCGGTTTGTAATACTTGCAGTCCTTACACCGCACTACCGGCGCAACATCTGCGGCAGGAGCTTTGCGCACCATGTCTCTAACGCGCGTTAGGCAATCGCTCCAGCCCATCACGTATCTATAGTAGTCATAACCCCATGGTTTGCATCCTTTTTGAATAGCTGTTTGCAACCTCCCACGCTCTATGTATTCAGCCATTGTCAGTCCTCCTCGCCTCTTCGCTCTACGATTTCGGCAATCGTCTCTGCTATGCGTAAACCTGTTATGATGCCTTTTTCGTATTCGTTAGGCTCGTCCGATGAAAACCAATCGAGGAAATCTAAGATTTCAATTGAGATGTTCTTTTCGGGCTTGTGCATTATCGTTTTGTCTGCCATTTGATACCCTCCGTGTTGCGCTCATATTCTCCGTAACTGCAATACCCATCAATCCCAAGAAACTGTGTGAAATTGCAGCATTGAAGTTGTTTGCAGTCTTTGCAGCGCACCACCGGCTCATAGCCCAGCTGTGCCGCCATGCGCTTAAACTCGCTTTTTGTCGGTTCGTGAATATAAATAGGCTCGACAGCAGGCGCACACTTAATGCGCTCGATAATTTTGTGAGCGCCTCGCATTTCTGCGCTCGTTATTTTTTCTCTTGCCGTATATACCACCGATTGTTCGATGTCATGTAACAGCGCTTCACGGTCTATGTATTCAGGCATCAATTTCATCCTCCTTCATTTTTGCGCCGCAATAAGGGCAATAGTCTACCATCGGGCGATAATCAGGATCGTCGTAATCGTCCGGCAACTCATGTTTGCAGCGAGAACAACGCCAGCCCCATTCTCTTTCATGGCCTGTAATCGGTGTTCCTGTTTCCTCGTCGAACCATTCCCACCGCCCATGCACTACAGGCGCAACATCGGCAACCGGTATATCATCCAGTATTTCTATAACGAGTTCATAGCTAAAGCCAGCAAAATAACAAAGTTCGGATGCCATTTCAAGTACGTCTGTACCAGCATTCGCGAATGCCGTATATACTGCGTCGCGGCTTATGTATTCAGCCATTGTCAGTCCTCCTCCATTCCGAACAGCCGCCGTTGTATTTCCATACGCAGCGATCACATTTTCCGTAGCATGGTTTAATCATTGTCAGTCCTCCTCATCCCAAAAGTGATCTACAAAATATCGCAGCGCGTCTTGCGGATTGTCCTTGTCGGCGGGATCGTCCGACCAGTTCTCGCAAGCTTCATCGCCCGGCGGCGTTACAGTCACAGGCATCCCCACGCTTTTAACGTAGTTTTCGCACACCCACCAATGTTCGCCATTGTCGCGGGTGTATTTTTCGCAGTTGACGCAGCTGCCGCAGGTTTTATTCATTAGCTACCTCCTCCGGCAAGTCCGGCAAGGGCATCCAGTGGGTAACGCGCGGTGTGATTTTGTATCGCCTATCATCGCACGAAAGCCAGTCCTCACCGTTCCAATAGGCTTCTCGAACGACCGGCTCACCGTCAAACCAGTGCTTTACTGTCAGCAGATAGCAGCCTTTATTATTTGGTAGCCTATCTTTCACGCTTATCCATTGCATTTTTTCAAGCACACGCGCTGCAACTTCCAATGCCTCAAGGTCTACAAAATCACCTGCGCCGAGATTGATACCGCTGGTGATGATATCTTCTAATGCTTCTTTAATATTCATTCACGTAACCCCTTTCATAAAGCAGCCCCAAAAGGTTTTCGCGCCGTAGGTTTTGGATTAAAAGATCAGTGTCAGTCATGTTATTCCTCCCCATTGTTCGGCCATAGCCTTTGCTATGCCGGGAAATGTTTTGCTACGGGCTTTTGCTGTTCGTGGATCATTCCATCGTATCGGTTTCCCGTTTTCATCCCTCGCAAAATTAGCTGATGCACCGACGCTATATCCGCCCGGAAGGATTTCACCAGGTTCCACTATGCCAGTCGGTTTCAGTGGCGGTAATCCTTTCAGCCACAAGCACGTTGTTTTCCTGGCGTGGTGCCCGAATTCATACGGCTGAATAATGCAATCCGGTTTTCGGTAATAAGTCGACATATATCCGACGGGGTTTTCAACTGCGATATGTTCGCAATCGGCATTAACAAACTGCATAAAAAACGATGCTGCGAGCTCGCGTTCTACAATTCTTTGCCGCGCTTTATCGCCGTATCGTTCGACGTTAAACCACCGGTTGCCGGTGACCGTCAGGTATGTACAGGGTGGATGCGCTATCAGCAAATCCCATTTGCCTATATCATGTTCAACGCCGTCCATCGTGGTTATCACGCCGCCTTTTAAAGCTTCAAGCGCATCACCGAGTATGTGCCACTCAGGATGACCGCCCGACGGCTCGATAATGTCGCAGCTGTACGCCTCGTGCCCTTTGGCGCGGAATGCCTTGCATACAGTTTGGCTTTCTTCACAGGCTATCAGAACTTTCATCAAGTCAGTACACCTCCCGAAAGTGGTTACTGCCGTTAAATCCCGTAAACCAGCAGTACGTCTCCGGCAGCTCTCTTGCCACATCCGCGCCCTGCTTTTCCATGCTCCAGCGCGTCATTACATCCTGCGCAACAGCGTACAGGTTGTCCCACACGGGGAAATTCGGGCTATAGCCGTAGAACTGGCCGGGCTGCGATACAGCGCCGATGATGGTATCGGGAAAGCGCGGGTCGTCCACGCGGTTGAGTACGCACCATACGCACTTCATCTGATTATTCACCGTGCAGCCCCTTGCTTCGCCGTATAGCATCTGCGCAAGGGCTATCACGTCGGCCTCGGTAAAGTACATCTCGTACTCAGGCTCTGCCACTTCCACTACGCACAGGCCGTGCGTATCAACCTCGGGCGGCACACCGTCCGCATCGGCCTTGTTGCCCCCTTTGTCAAGGGCAAGCAGTACCATGACTATCAGCGCCAGCAGCGCCGCGCACACCTGGGCTATGATGATCGTGTATTTATTCATCGGCTACCTCGACAAATTCGCCGTCCGCAAGCTTATACCATGTATCAGCCTTTATTATTTCGCCGTCGATCTGTGCTGATTTAACGCAAACAGGGGCACAGCGCTGTTTATCGTCGTCGTATACCCACTCCGCAAGCGTAATCCAGTTGCCGACTGCTCCTTTTATAATGCCGCCGATGCCAATAGCAGCGCCCACACTGTCGTTACCCGAAATATCAATCTTCGCGTAGTCGCCTGAGCTGCCTATCTTCGCGTAGTCGCCTGAGCTGCCTATCTTCGCGAAGCTGCCTGAGCTGCCTATCTTCGCGGAGTAGCCTGAGCTGCCTATCTTCGCGGAGTAGCCTGAGCTGCCTATCTTCGCGTAGTCGCCTGAGCTGCCTATCTGCGCGGAGTAGCCTGAGCTGCCTATCTGCGCGGAGTAGCCTGAGCTGCCTATCTTCGCGGAGTAGCCTGAGCTGCCTATCTTCGCGTAGTCGCCTGAGCTGCCTATCTGCGCGGAGTAGCCTGAGCTGCCTATCTGCGCGGAGTAGCCTGAGCTGCCTATCTTCGCGGAGTAGCCTGAGCTGCCTATCTTCGCGAAGCTGCCTGAGCTGCCTATCTTCGCGTAGTAGCCTGAGCTGCCTATCTTCGCGTAGTCGCCTGAGCTGCCTATCTTCGCGTAGTCGCCTGAGCTGCCTATCTTCGCGAAGCTGCCTGAGCTGCCTATCTGCGCGGAGTAGCCTGAGCTGCCTATCTGCGCGTAGTCGCCCGAGCTGCCTATCTTCGCGTAGTCGCCTGAGCTGCCTATCTTCGCGTAGTCGCCTGAGCTGCCTATCTTCGCGAAGCTGCCTGAGCTGCCTATCTGCGCGGAGTAGCCTGAGCTGCCTATCTGCGCGTAGTCGCCCGAGCTGCCTATCTTCGCGTAGTCGCCTGAGCTGCCTATCTTCGCGTAGTCGCCTGAGCTGCCTATCTTCGCG
>CAVAWW010000010.1:0-44441 GCA_963592475.1 bacterium | reverse complement strand
TATCCGTAATAAAGCGTGTTGTCTTTTCTGACAAGGGGCTTGCCCTTGTACATGAGAAGCTTCTTGTTCTCCGCCACTCAATGTCACTCCAATCGGGTTATAGTTGCACTTTATTTTTTGATTCCGAGATAATCCTCAACCATGCTCTGCAGCAGCTCGTCTCTGTCCAGCTTTCGCACAAGACTGCGAGCATTGTTGTGGGTGGTGATATATGTCGGATCCTCAGAAAGGATGTAGCCAACTATCTGGCTGACCGAATTGTACCCCTTTTCGTTAAGTGCGTTGTAAACCTCGAGGAGTATTTTTTTCATTTCTTCGTCGTTTTCGTTTTTTATTGAGAACTGAATAGTCTCGTCGGCCATGAGTAACCACCTCCATAAAGTTTATTATATACCAAAATCTGCAACAAAACAATGGTATTTTGAAAATTAACTCAAACTCTCAGCGAAACGCCGATTGCGGACAGTCTGCGAAGTATCTCGTCTATCCAGCCCTGAACCTCTTCCATCTCGAGCGTACGGTCGTGCGAGGAGAAGGTGAAGCGGAGCGTGATGCTCTTTGTGCCGAGCAGCTCGTATGTGTCGATGAGCTTAACGCTCTCGAGCTCTTCAATGTTCATGCTCTTCCAGTTCTCGGAAAGCTCGTCATATGTGACGCCCTTTCTGAGCACGAGCGAGAGATCGTAGTAGGTGGACTGCTTGGTTGAAGGCTCCTTGAACTCGATGTCGTATGCCTTCGCGTCGCTGAACTTGTCTATATCCATCTCGATGCAGACTGCCGAACCGGTCTTGTCGAGCTTGGAGGCGTTCTGCGGATGAAGCGCGCAGACAAAACCGACTTCGTTGCCGTCAGCAAGAACTGCGGCGGTGTTTTTCGGATGCTGCCATGCGTGGACGGGAGCTATCTTTGCGAACTTCGGCGCGCAGTGCTTGATCTGCTCGAAGATGCAGTTGACAACCTCGATAGCCTTGTAGTAGAGGTCGCGCTCGCTCTGCGATTTCGAGAAGAGCACAACGCCGAGATGGCGACGCTCGTTGCAGTAGCCGTTTTCGAGGGTGCCCTCAATAACTCTGCCTATCTCGAATATGCCGTAGCTGTCCGCGAAGTCCTTGTTCTCGTATGCCGCGACGAGCAGGGTGGGGAGCATGGAGTCACGCAGAACGCCGTTGTCGGAGTTCTCAATGTTGAGTATCTTGACATTGTCCTCAACCTCGATGCCGAGCTTCTTGTATTTCTTCTTGTCGCACCAGATGTAGGAGTGAACCTCGTGCATGGAGTATTTCTTGACGAGGATATCCTTTATCTCGTCGCCGACAAGTCTCTCGGGCGCGCTGTGAACAGGCTTGAGGGGGCTGCGGGTCGTGGTGATTTCAAAGTTGTCGTAGCCGTAGATTCTCGTTATTTCTTCGATGATGTCTGCCTTTATCGTGACATCCTTCGTGGCTCTCCAGGAGGGGACGGTGACGGTAAAAACGCCGTCTTTTTCGTCAACGCCGAAGCCGAGCAAGGTCAGTGTATGAATAATGCGCTCGTTGCTTATCTCGATTCCGGTGTATCTGTCAACATAAGCCTTGTCGAAAGTGAGCGTTATCTGCGGATATTTCTTTGCGTATTCGTCGGTCAGCTTCGAGTCGATAATTGCGCCGCTGTCGATATCCTTGACGAGCTTGACAAAGCGCTTTATAGCGACAAGAGTCAGCTCGGGGTCGAGCATCTTCTCATATCTCGCGCTCGCATCGGTGCGCAGACCGAGGCGTGATGATGACTTTCTGACGCAGATTCCGTCGAAGTTAGCGGATTCAAGCACAACGCTCGAGGTGTCGCCGACTATCTCGGAGTCGAGACCGCCCATGATACCGGCTATAGCGACCGGCTCGTCGTGGTTGTAGATGAGCAGGGTGTTGGTGTCTGCCTTTCTTGTCGTGCCGTCGAGGGTGGTGAAGTCAATCTCCTCTTTGGGCATGTCGACCTTGATGTGGTCAATCTTTGTCGCGTCGAATGCGTGAGTCGGCTGACCGATCTCGAGCATGATGTAGTTCGTGAGGTCTGCGAGCAGGTTTATCGGTCTCATGCCGCAGTAGAACAGTCTGATTCTTATCTCCATCGGGCTGACATGCTTCGTGATGTTAGCCATTCTCAGGCAGGAGTATCTGAAAACGTGCTCGGTGTCGCCGATAGTTACGGGAACAACATTCTCGCTGTCGCTGTCAAGGTCGGCGAGGTCGAGCGGCTTTAATTCGCGGCCGGTGAGGGCTGCGAATTCGCGCGCTATTCCGTAATGACCCCAGAGGTCGGGACGGTTCGTGAGAGATTTATTGTCAACCTCAAAGACGATATCGTCTATCGGGAACAGCTCTTTTATGTCGGTGCCGTTCTTGTATGAGGGGTCGAGCTCCATTATGCCGGAGTTCTCGTCGCTGATGCCGAGCTCTTTCTCGGAGCAGCACATACCCTCGGATTCATATCCGGCGACCGTTGCCTTGCCGATTTCGCCCGCGACAACTCTGCCGCCGGCAGTGGCGAAAGCGACCTTCTGACCGACTCTGACGTTCGGCGCACCGCATACACAGTTTACTACCTTGTCACCGATATCAACCGTGAGCAGGTGAAGTTTCTTCGACTCGGGATGATTTTCGAGTGTCTTTATCTCGCCGACAACGACTTTCTGAACGTCGCGGCCCATATAATATATGTCCTCAACCTCAGCCGTGGCGAGGGTGAACTTGTTGATGAGTCCTTTTATATCGCATCCGTCAAGGTCAACATAGTCCTTGATCCAGTTTATTGAAACAAGCATGACTTTAAGCCTCCTCTTTCTTCATGTCGTCGGGCACGGTGAACGATGAATTGGTGAACTGCGAGAGCGACTTGAGATTGCAGCTGTTGAACACTCGGATGTCCTTGACTCCGTATTTCATCATCGCAAGGCGCGTCAGTCCCAGACCGAAAGCGAAGCCCGAATACTTTTCGGGGTCAATTCCGCCCGCCTTGAGGACGTTCGGATGTATCATGCCGCAGGGGCAAAGCTCAAGCCAGCCGGAATCCTTGCAGGAGGAGCAGCCCTCGCCGCCGCAGATAAGGCACTGGATATCAAGCTCAAAGCCGGGCTCAACGAACGGGAAGAAGCCGGGGCGCAGGCGCACCGTGACATCCTTCTGGAAAACTTCGGAGAGCATCGTCTTCATGAAATATATGAGGTTTGAGATGGATATGTCCTTGTCGACCATCATGCCCTCCATCTGGAAGAAGGTGTTCTCGTGGCAGGCGTCAATCTTCTCGTTTCTGAAGCAGCGTCCGGGGAAGATTGCGCGCAGCGGAATACCCTTTTCAAGGTCGGCGGCGTATTTGCGAAGAATCGTGTTCTGCGCCGCGGAGGTGTGGGTCTTGAGCAGCTGACCGTTGCTCAGATAATAGGTGTCCTGCATATCTCGCGCGGGATGATGCTTGGGAATGTTGAGCGCCTCGAAGCAGTTGTAGTCGTCGGTGATTTCGGAGTAGTCCTCGATGGAGAAGCCCATGTTGAGGAATATCTCGTCAACCTCGCGCTGAACGAGCGTTATCGGGCTGTAAGAGCCGGGATTCGTGTCGCAGGGGAAAGACTCGTCGTAGACCTCGGCGCTTTCAATGAGACGCTGTTCTTCAAGAGCCTTGAGCTCCTGGAGACGCTCCTGCATGGAGGTTTCGATGAACTGTTTTATCGTGTTTATCTTCTGACCTGCCTCTTTTTTCTGATCGTTGGGCAGGGCGCGAAGCTCGCTCATGAGATTTGCGATGTGACCCTTTTTGCCGAGAAATTCTATCCTCAGCTCCTCGAGCTCAGAGACCTTGCCCGCCTCGGCGGATTTCTTTTTGAATAACTCTTTGAGCTTTTCGGCGTTTTCGTTCATACTTCTCATCCTTTCAAAAAGCATAATTTACATCTTTTCTGCCGGCAGGGGAGGCAAAATAAAAAATCCTCCGTCCCACTGAGGGACGAAGGAAACTTCGCGGTACCACCCTGCATTCGCGCCCATAGGACGCCTTAGCCTGTTCCGCTCGATGGCGGACAGCACCGTGTAACGGCGGTGAACCGTCTCAGCCTACAACATAAAGCTTCAGCCGAGCCGCTCCGGAGTGAACTTCGGCGTGCTCTGACACGGGATCATTCCAGCCAAGTGACCCCTCTCTGCGGTGTTCGCCGCGCGCCTACTCTCTCCATCTGTGCGTTGTTTTTATATCCTATTTATCATAGCACATTATTTTTGTTCTTGCAAGTGCCGTGTGAAAAATTTTTATTTGTTGTCATATTCGTCAAGAAAGCTGTGCTTTATCCCGTCTTTTTTGTAGGCGAGAACCGTGTCAATATTGACATTTTCAACGCTGCTGAATATGCATTTCTCAACATCGGGGTTGCTCTTTTTAAGCTCGCGTATCAGCTCTTTCGTCTCCTGGCGCTTTGAGTGATTCTGTCCGTCGTTGCAGGTCGTGCAGGTGTCGGTGAACTTGCAGGCGCACTGGATGAAGTGAAGCCCGTTGTAGTCGCGCCACGCCTTTATGTCATCTTCGCGCACGAGGTAGAGCGGGCGAATCAGCTCCATGCCCGGATAGTTCGTGCTGTGGAGCTTGGGCATCATCGTCTGTATCTGCGCCCCGTGGAGCATACCCATTAAGATAGTCTCGATAACATCGTCGTAGTGGTGGCCGAGCGCTATCTTGTTGCAGCCGAGCTCCTGCGCGAATTTATATAGATATCCGCGTCTCATCCTCGCGCAGAGATAGCAGGGAGATTTTTTGACATTGTAGACGGATTTGAATATGTCCGACTCGAATATGTTTATCGGGATGTTCAGCGCCCGCGCGTTGTCCTCGATTATCCTGCGATTCTCGGGATTATAGCCGGGATCCATGACGAGATATTTGACCTCGAAATTCACTTTGCTGTATCTTTTGAGCTCCTGAAAGAGCTTCGCCATGAGCATCGAGTCCTTGCCGCCGGATATGCATACCGCGACCCGGTCGCCCTCGTTGACGAGCTTATATATCTTGAGTGCCTTGGTGAACGGACTCATTATCGAAACGCGGAACTTCTTTCGCAGGCTCTGCTCGACCTTCTGACACAGTTCGCTGTCCTGTCGGTTCTGCATCTCATAGCGCATCCATGCGAGATAACCGCCCTCGAGGCTGTATGCCTCGTAGCCCTGCTCGCACAGCCTGTCCGCAATGTCTATGCTGAAAACTCCGTGCGCGCAGTAGATTATTATTTTTTTGTCTTTGTCCGCGGGCGGATTGTTCTCGAGCTCGTCGGCGGTTGTGTGCACCGAGCCGGGGATGAAACCATACGCCCTGTCCGTCTCGCTTCTTATGTCATAGACGGTGTATTCCCCGTCGTTGAGTTTCTTCAGCTGTTCTGCCGATATTTCCATTGCCTGCGCTCCAATGCTGCATTTTTGCCGTAAACGGCATTGCTATTATACCGCGAAACATGGCGGTTTGTCTATAATAAGAAATGCCTGATTTCATGAAGAAACTACAAAAAATATCGTGCCTTTTGATTTGCTACGGCAAATGCAAATATGGACTGGTGAATCCTTGAATATGTAATGCTTGGACTCATTGGAGTGCTGCTGTTTTGTGAGCACACCCGATACTTAGACTGTAATATACGCAAATCCGATTACCGATTCTGTTGATTTACTTCTGATTATGTGATATTATTAAGCCATCGAATTCGATATACAACTATTTCACAATCAGGAGGAAAACTTATGTTTATGGAAGAACGTCATCAGGAAATATCGGATATAATAAAGGTCAATGGAAAAATCACAATTGCGGAAATTACCGATAAATACGGTATATCAGATGAATCAGCTCGCAGAGACCTGCGGATGCTCGAACAGAAAGGAATCTGTCAAAGAACACACGGAGGTGCGATTGCCCCCCGACAGGTGAGTGTAAGACCGCCTGTAAATAGAGACTTTGAGAATATGACCGTATATGACAATTACAGAGAGATATCCCGTGCGGCGGTCAAGAAAATCAATGAAAACGATATCGTATATCTCACAAGCGGATCTTTCGGATATATTATGGTTTCGCTTTTGCCCCATGATATTCATTTCACCGTTGTCGTCAATTCTGTTGATATCGCAAAAGAACTGAGAGACTTTGAAAATATTGATGTTTATGTTACAGGTGGAAAAATGCGTCAGAGCGGTTCCTTGGTTGATTCGCTTGCTAATGAATTTGTAAGCCGTCTGCATTTTGATATTTGCTTTATTACAGGTTCGGGACTTTCGGCTGATTTCGGTCTTTCAAACGGTACGGATGAAACTGCAACATTTCAGCGCACAATTATTGGTAACAGCCGCAAATGCTGCCTTTTGATGCCGGGTGCAAAAATAGGCGTGAACTCTTTTATAAAAATTTGCGATATGGGCGAGTTTGATTCAATTATCACGGATTGGAATTGCCCCGAAGAAGAACTTGCCGCAATTGAAGAGACCGGTGCGGAAATTACCTTAGTTGAGGAATTGAAATGAACCGTGAACAAAGACTTCGTAATTTGATTTATGATAAGTATTCAAGTCTACGGCAATTTGCCATAGAAGCGGATATACCGTATAGCACACTTATGACATTATTGTCAAGGGATATCGGCGGTGCTTCATTTGATACTGTTGTTAAAATTTGTAAAGTGCTTGATGTGGCTCCCGATGAGTTTTATTCGGGTGGTAATAATTGATTTTGTTCCAATATATTTGAAGTAGATAGAGAAAAAGCTCGTAATCTCAACGATTACGAGCTTTTTCATGGTGCGGATGTTCATAAGGGATTTCGTAAAACAGCAAAACCGGAGCCGGCACACATATTCACTTGCTGATCCGCACATTCGATTCAGGCTGCCTTCTTCGATATAATGCTTGCAGAATATCAAAGGAGGAACGGCAGATGATGCAAAACTATTATCTTGCGCTTGACTCAGCAGAACGGCGGCTTATCATCGAGAGTCTGAACAACCTGCGAAGCAGGCTTATTGCAGCGGGGCGATATACAGATGTAGTCGATGACCTGCTTATCAAATTTGTAAGCGCCAAAGTCAGGAAATACAAGATTGCCTACACGAAAAAGGAGGTAACGGCTATGACAGAATATGAAAAGATGGGCGGCACATACCGACAGGAGGGAGACCATTTCTTGCCCAATCTTGAGATTCGAGAACAGAATGAAGTGCTGATCGGCGTATGGGGACAGCAACATCGGCGGTACCTTAAAGAGCATCACCGTGTGCGCTATTACCATTTGCTCACCGCTGGAACGCTGAACGGCTACCTTGCAGAGATTGAATTACAGGCGCAAATACTGTTCAATGACATTGTAATGCGACTGTCCGAAGAAGAAAATGTCACTGAAAATCTCAAAGCAACTGACACACTGAGGTGGGTCAAACGAAGCAATAGTATCCGCAATCGAGCAACGGAAATCGTCAATTCGGAAGTGATTTTCGTTTAATTGGCACTGTATTTTTACGAAAAAAGAGGCGCAGCCAGTATGCAAATGCGTACCAGCTGCGCCTCTTTTCTGCGCTTATGAAGGAACTGTATTGTCTGAACGAGCAGACTGTTTTTACTCCTATCGGAGCCAAACAGTGCGGCTGCTCCCGATGCCTGCGTCATCTTAGCGAGCAGTGCCTTTTTACTCCGTTCTGCCGAACTTCGTAAAAAGTCCTCGTTAGGGACACCCTAATACCCGACAGAAATTATGTATTTCCAAAAGCAGTTGCTTGTTACAACCTTTAGCCTTATTATCTGTTTTGATATACCAGATTGAAAAACTTGATTTTTGTGTTATAATCAATACTATATTTTACAGGCCTAATGTGTATCGAAAGAAAGCACAGAATGACTGAAAGGTACAGTAATCTTATGAAAAAAGAGATTTTTCACATTGAACTCGGAAACGGTATCTACCTTATATCCTCTACGGAATTCGGCACCGATACGGCAATGGGCAAGCCTACGGCAAACTCATATTTGGTCGTCGGAGAAAATAAAGCGGTACTCATTGACCTCGCCGTAGATGTACCTGGCATACGCCGATATGCTGAGAAACTGGCTCAAAAATCGCTGCAAACGGTGATTACTCATTGCCACCCTGACCATATCTATCAAATGAGCGAATTTGATGAGGTTATGTTTAATCAAGAAGACAGTGACTTTCCCCTTTGTGCATTTTCGGGAATAAGTCTGCCTGAAAAAATGCCGCGGATTTCCTATTTGGATGAAGGTGACGATCTTGATTTGAGCAATAGAACCCTCCGTGTTTTTCATATTCCGGGTCACACTTCTGGTAGCATTCTTTTGCTGGACAGTCTCACCGGAACCCTTTTTTCCGGAGACACTGTGGCGCGCCGTCTTTTATACGGTCTCACGGGGGCACCGCCGCTGTCAGAGTTCTTGGAACATCTTCGAAGCCTGGAGTCATTTCCGATTAACCATATTCAATCGGCTCATGACAGAGCGGATCTGGGGAAAAGGTATATCTCTCATATGATAGCTTTGATTGAAAACGAACTTTCCGGTGCGAAAAAGCAGTGGCAGTTTCCAGGTTTCCCGGAGATGATAAATCTTGTGCACGCAAGTGAAGAGTCACCGGATTATTTTGACTGTGCCGTGCCCAAAAGCGTATTGGAAGATTATAAAAAATCAGCGGAATGCAACTGAATCAAAAGCGAATACTTGGCGTTTAAAAGAAATGCCTTATAAAAGCATCTATTTAAGTCGAAGAATGCAACTCGTGTATTTTTATAAATAATGCAGGAACTGCGCTCGGCATTTAACAATATTTTATGATATTACCGCAAGTTGTTATGTTGAATTTTGGCTTATGGGCATATATAATCAAATTAGATTATTTGCCGGAGGTTAGTTATGACAGCAGAAAATATAATTCTTGATAAAAAGCGCGGCGTAGAGCTGACACCTCATATCGTTACAGACGAAAAGAAGCTGACATTTCTTATTGTCCCCGGCGGTGCATACAGATCCTGCGACCCTAAAGAGGGCGACCCGGTCGTAAAAAAATTCAATGAACTCGGATATAACGCCTTTGTTCTTCGTTATTCCGTCGGCAAGAATTACAAATGGCCATATCCGCTCGAGGATTTTGACTCGGCAATGCGTTATATGAAAGATAATGCGGACGACCTTCATGTTGATACGGAACACATTGTAGCTGCCGGATTTTCTGCAGGAGGTCATGTTGTAGCTTGTGCGGCATCCGCCGCAAAATACAAGCCGTTTGCGGCAGTGCTTTGCTATGCACTGATATCAAGTAAAACCCTCGCTTTCTGCGCACCCGATGCGCCTGACGCCTCTTCCTTGATCAATGATGATACTCGTCCGTGCTTCATTGCAACCGGCAGAAATGACTGGATAGTGCCTGTTTTTAATACAACAGATCTTTTTGAAAAGTTTCAGGAGCATTATATTGACTACGAAGCACATATATACGGATTTGCGCAGCACGGGTTTTCCGTCGGCGAAAGTGCGGGAGCGGTCGGGCGTGAGTTTTGTCCGCGTGTCAACGATTGGGTCGATGACTGTATGCAATGGCTTGATGAGCTTGAGAGCGGCAGATATGTTTCGATAAGAGAGTGCTCGCAGTATAACGACCTGCACTCCACGGTGTTTTCAACCCGTAATTCCTGCAAAGCTATTTTTGAAAACAAAGAGGCTTCAAAGGTCTTGAAGTTTAAATTCCCGGTTCAATATGGAATATATCTTGCGGCAAAAGGGAAAGTAGGCGGATTTATGGATACAGTTTCGCTGCGCGATCTCTATGCACTGATACATATTGACGAAAACACGGTGAAAAAAATAGATGAGGAGCTCGGCAAAGTAAGCAGATAAAAATTACCGCCCTTGGTACAAGCCTCGGGCGGTTTTTGCATTATATTATAATATTACTTCTCCGGAATGACGGTATTTTATCGGCGTCATTCCGACTTTTTTATTAAAGAGATAGTAGAAGTTGTTGACATCGTGTATCCCGACCAGATGAGCAATCTTTACTGCGGGAAGCTCCGTTGTCTTGAGCAAAATTTTTGCGTGATTTATGCGCAGATGTATCAGATATTCATGCGGAGAAAATCCTGTGTATTTTTTGAATTCCTTTGAGAGATGAAATTTATTGACATTAGTGAGAGCCGACAGGTCGTCAAGGGATATGGCTTTTTCAAAATTGTCCTCTATGTATTTCATGGCAGTCTGCACGCTGTTGGGAATATCGTTTTTGGAAACGGAGATGTCAGAGCTGAGAATGAGCAGATATATCAGCAAGCTCTCAATGCAGTGAGACGCTCTGAGGTCTCTGTATAGACTCGGCGAATCATATACGGAAAGCAAATGCTCGATATATCTGTGAAATCGCCCGCTTACCGATTCGTGGAACACAACAGAGCCGTTTTTTTCAAATTCGCTGCACATATAGTCGGATTCCGCGCCTGTGAAATGTAATATAGCCACCTTCCAATCATCAACCGCCTCATAGTAATGAGGCTTTCGGCAGTCGATAAATGCACCGTCCTCTGCGCAAAGAGTGTATTCTTTACCGCCGTAGCAGAGCTTTCCTTTCCCCGAATAGGTGTAGATGATAAGATATGACGAGAAATTTTTCCTCCGTGTAAAAGAGCCTTTGCCGTAGCTGAAAATGTCGAATGCCTGCATATAGTAGAGCTTTTGTTTTGCATAGTCTGTGATTTCCGGTCTCAAAAAAGCGTCAATGCCGCCGTAAATATAAAATTCGGAATTGGCAAGGTTTTCGGAGCTGTATTTGTCGTCTTTATAGACCTCGGGGGAAATCGAACGGGACACAATAGGCCGCTGCGTTTCCTTGTGTGTGAATTTTATACCGTCAAACATTACATCACCTCTTTTTAATTATTGCATAGAGCTGTATGAAAGTCAAGATTTTATGATATTTGCCCAACTTGTGATGATGATAAAGCTGTGGCGATAATATAAAATAAAACAGAAAAGTGAATGATTTTTGTTTGATTTGTGGTGATGATTTTGAATAACAGGCTCGCGGTATCCGATGAAAAAATTACAGAAAGAGAGTTGAATGCACGCAAGTTTGTAAGAAAGGCGGCTGCGGAAGGCGCAGTGTTGCTTAAAAATGACCGTACATTGCCGCTCGGTAAAAGCATAAAGAAGATCGCTTTATTCGGCGCAGGAGCAAGCCAAACCGTTCGGGGCGGAACAGGCTCGGGCGATGTCAATGTTCGGAGCTATGTTACGGTACAAGAGGGCTTGTCCGATGCGGGATATGAAATCGTGACAGACCGTCTGCTCAAGCGCTATGACTGCGATGTTTCCGCCGCAAAAGCTCTGTTTAAATCGCATATTCAACAGAAAGCTGCCGACGGTGTAAAGAATGCTCTGATTGAAATGATGCATCATCCTTTTACGGCGCCGGAATTCATATGTCCGGAAAGTTTTGAAGGATATGAAGCGGATGCCGCAATATATGTGCTCTCCCGCATATCCGGCGAGGGCGCAGACAGAAAAGCTGTCCCCTCCGATTATATGCTCGGCAAAACGGAGCTTCGCGACATAAAACGGATAGCAAGCTTTTATGATAAATTCGTCCTTGTGCTTAATATTGCCGCGCCGATAGATATGAGCGAGCTGTGTGATGCCGAAGATATAAACGCCGTTCTGCTCATCGGACAGGGCGGGTCGGAGTCCGGTTCAGCCTGTGCGGATATTATCTCAGGCAAAGCGTCTCCCTCCGGAAAGCTCACTTCAACCTGGGCGCGCAAATATTCCGATTATCCTTTTGCCGATGAATTTGCGGGACTCAACGGAGATGTTTTTGATTCCTATTATAAAGAGGATATTTTTGTCGGTTACAGATATTTCGATTCGTTCGAAATAACCCCTTTATATCCGTTTGGGTTCGGGCTGTCCTACACTGATTTTGAATTATCGACGGACAGTTTTGAAATAAACGGCGAAAATATCGAAGTCGGCGTTCGTGTGCGGAATATCGGTGATATTTTTTCCGGCAAAGAAGTTGTTGAAATATATGCAGAACCTCCCGTCGGCAACCTTGCAAAACCGCTCAAAAGTCTTGCCGCATTCGTAAAGACCCGCGAACTCGCCCCCGGAGAGGAACAACGCATGACGGTTTCTTTTTCGGCGCGCAGGCTTGCATCTTACAATGAGGATACTTCCGAATGGGTGATTGAAAAAGGCTGTTATGTTATGGCTCTCGGAAACTCGTCGGATAATATAAAGGAGTTTGCGGTTGTCGATGTGAGCGCAGATATCATTTGCGAAAGGTGCAAATCGCTGTTCAGAGGTGAAAAGGTCGGCGAACTTCACCCGAACAGAACGCCGCGCAACACGCCTTTGAATCTTTCCCGAAAGGAACTGCGAACGGAAAATATAAAGACCGTCGAGCACACATATCGGCAAGACACGAAAATAAGCGACGCTGTTTCTGAGCTTTCCGTTCAGGAAGCCGCTGTGCTCTGCGTAGGCTCGGCGAGAATAAGCAGCGGAAAGTCAAGCGTTATCGGCATAGCCTCAAAAAGTATACCCGGGGCCGCGGGCGACACAACCCCATTGCTTGCGAAGAAAGGCATACCGCAGATAATCATGGCGGATGGACCTGCGGGCATAAGAGTGAACCCGAAAGTGTATGTGCGCGGCAACGAATATGTCAGCAATCCGGCGGAAGACCCTATATTCAGCATGATACTTCCGAAGGAAATGCAGAATGTCGATCTCTCCGGCACGGTTAAAAAATATCAGTACTGCACCGCGCTTCCCGTTGCGTCAACTCTCGCTCAGAGCTGGAATACCGAGCTTATAGAGCGTACAGGTGATGTTATCGGAGCGGAGATGGAGCTGCTCGGCATATCGCTCTGGCTTTCTCCCGCTATGAATATTCAAAGGAATCCGCTGTGCGGCAGAAATTTCGAATATTATTCCGAGGATCCGTTGCTCTCGGGTCTCTGTGCCGCAGCGGCGGTGAGAGGAATAGAAAAGCACAACGGATGTGCGGCAACAATAAAACACCTTGCCGCAAACAATCAGGAAACGAACAGGAATTATAACAACTCTCGTCTCTCCGAAAGGGCGTTGAGGGAGATATATCTCAAGGCATTTGAAATATGCGTAAAAGAGGCTCGGCCGAGCGCCGCCATGTCCTCGCTCAATCTCATAAACGGAGTTCATGCGGCAAACGACCGCGATTTGCTCACATCTGCTCTGCGGTGCGAATGGGGGTTCGACGGATTTGTTATGACAGATTGGGGGACTACCAATGCGCTCGTCAGCGCGGAGGGACAGAAATATCCCGTGTCATCGTCGGCGGGCTGTATAAAGGCGGGAAACGATCTTATAATGCCCGGCTCTCAGGGCGATGTCGACAGGATACTGGAGGCTGTAAATGACGGAGAATTGTCCGTGCAAAATATAAAACTGTGCGCGGACAGAATATACAGAACAATAATAAAGCTTTGCGGAAAGGAAAATGCAACATGAAGAACGGAAAAATAATTTCTTTTACCCTCGCGCTTGTTTTTATCGTTTTCAGCCTTACCGCCTGTGTTGGGAAAGACACCGACGACACTTCGGGACCGTCGGTAAACACAGGCGAAACAGTCTGGACAGAAACGGGTAATACTGCGCAGACAGTCAATGAAACCGACACATTGCAGCGAAGTACGACTGTTGACGGCGAAACCGAAAAGCCTTTGTCGGAAGAGCCGCAAACCGCCGTTGACCCGTTTGAGCTTCTTTCATCAGCAATAGGAAAGAGTAGGATATCAGCTGCGAAGTATGATTTGACTGCAACGGATGTCAAGTTTTCAACATCAAATTCTGCGCTTACAAAGCTGATAGCCGATTATATAGACAGCGAAACGGTAAGCAAACAGAACAGCAAAGGAACCGCAATAGAGAAGCCCGCCTTTGCCGCCATAAAAAAAGAGGACTGTCTTTCTTATAATGTTACCGACTCCGGCGGGGAATATAGGCTAACATTCAAGCTCAAAAAGCTCTCGCTCCCGTCGTCTTCGTCGGCACCTAAAGCGGGATATCAGTTTTTCCTTGATTCAAAAGCCGTAGAAAACACTTTGCACAGGGCGAATGACAAAATTAATTTCCTTAATGTCGGAAAAATCGAGCTTTTTGACGGTGTTATCAATGTCGCTGTTTCTAAGGATTCCGGAAAAATAATTTCCGCTTCACTCACTTTCAGTGAAACCTACGTGGACAAAGTCGACTTAAGTGGACTCGACGTTCCCAAAATACACAGTGGCATTGAAATAAGCGCAGAACTGAAATACAAATTGTCCGCAGTCTATACATTTTAAGGAGCAGCTAAATGAAAAAAACAGAAAAAACCGTTCTTGACAAAAGCTCGTGGCGTACCACCACAGCTCAGAGAAGCAAATACTACATAGGCGATCTCGCACGAACCTGCGAGGGAGCTATCATAACGACATTTATGACGATGTTCCTGCTTATGCAGGGAATTAATCCCGCAAAAATGGCCGGTGTCATGCTCGCCGTAAAACTTATCGATTCGTTTGACGATGTTATTTTCGGTTTCCTTATCGATAAAATAAAGATAGCCGACTTAAGCAAGATAAGAAAAATCGCCGGCAAGGGTAAATACTTGCCGTGGTATCGCCTGACCTTTTGGATGTTCCCGATTTTTACTATCCTGTTCTTTATGATGCCCATGAGAATTTCCGAGGTCGGAAAGCTTGTGTGGTTCGGCGTATTCTATCTGCTCTATGATTTGAGTTATACGCTTGTAGAAGTGCCGATGAATTCCATGGCGGTTACGCTTACCGACAATGTCGATGAAAGAAATGTTATTATTCAGAACAAGTCGATACTCAGCAACAATGTCATAATGCTTATCGGAATTGTTTTTTACGCGCTCGTCAGCGAGCTTGTCGGGCTTCCGATAAAGTATGTTGTTATAGGTTCGTCGGTGATATTCTTTGCTATGATGATACCGCTTGTTCGCGGCGTCGAGGAATACAATACCGAGCTTGCGAATGTCAATGAGGACGAAAACGCCCATTATACATTTAAGGATATGCTCGAGTGCATAAAAACAAACAAATATATGTTTGTCCTCCTGCTTTCCACTTTGATAACCTCGTGCCTTGCAACCGGCGCAAATCTTGCGAATTTCGTCGCTTACTACCATTTCGGAAATTCACTTGTTTTTGCCGTCCCCATAGCCATAGCGGCGATTCCCGGCCTTATTGCCCAGTTGAACACTGCAAAAATAACTAAGAAAATCGGAAAAGTAAAAACGATACTGCTTGCCGGAATAATGGGCAGTATTCCGCTTATGCTAATCTATTTTGTCGGTTCAAAGCATATTGTTCTTATCTGTTCGCTGCTTGTTTTGCAGTCTCTGCCCGGTAATATAGCTAATATAGCCAAAACCTTCCTTATTCCCGACACGATCGAATATACCCGTTATAAGACGGGCAAAGACTGCTCCGGTATATTCTTTGCGATGAACTCATTTGTCACCAAGCTGACTCAGAGCGTTGCTTCGTCGCTTGGACTTTTCCTTCTCGGACTTTCCGGCTGGATTGAGATCGAGGCTACAGACTTCGCCGACGTTGCGGCACAGAATATTCAGCAGCCTGCCTCGGCGCTCAATATGCTTTGGATCGTTTATACGCTTATCCCGGCTGTCGGAACCCTCTTGGGAATACTCGTTATGGTGTTTTACAGGATAAAGGATAAGGATATCGACCTTATGATAAAATGTAACGCCGGCGATATAACCCGAGAAGAGTGCGAGGCTCAGCTTTCAAGAAAATATAATTGACGAATCGGAGAATCAAATGAATATAACGCACCTTAGAGTAAATCACAGAAAAGAACCTTTTATAGACACTGCTCCGGAGTTCTCTTGGAGAATCGAGAGCGACAGGAACAATGTTTTGCAAAAAGCGTACAGAATAGAAATATTCGCAGACGGGGAAAAGGTCTTTGACAGCCAAAAAATTCTCTCTGACTGCCAGAGCTTTGTTAAAGCAGACGGATTTTGTATGCGCTCAAAAACGCTTTATAGCTGGAGGGTAACGGTTTGGGATAACGAGGATATCAGTGCCTCTGCCGAAAGTGCTTTTGAAACGGCGTTTCTTTCTCAGGATGAGTGGCAGGCTCAGTGGGTCGAGAGTACCGTTGAGAGAAACAAAGCGGAGATGTTTACATACGGAATAGAGAATCCCGCCGTGCTGTTCAAAAGGGCGGCAACCGTCGGCGCAAATATAGCCAAAGCACGCCTTTATGCAACCGCATACGGCTGTTACAGGGTGTATATAAACGGCAAAAGGCCGGATCTGCGTGAGCTTGCCCCAGAATTTACACCGTATGATAAAATTCTCAATTATCAGGTCTATGATGTGACCGATATTTTGAACAGCGGCGAGAATTCAATAGAATTTCTTGTCGGCGACGGTTGGTATTTCTGCGAGCAGACCGCCGTTGTCACCGAGGCTCGGAAACCGGCTCCGTCTGTTCTTTACCGACTTGAAGTTGATTTTGAGGACGGAACGCATAAAATCGTAGCATCCGACGGCAGCGAGACCTGCGAAGCGTCAAAAATAGTTTTTTCAGATTTATTTATGGGCGAGAAACACAATATGACTCTCCCTCAGGCGGAAAAACTGCAGCCCGCTGTTCGCAATTACGGGTATAAAAATCTGAGAGTTCAGCCGACAGACGCGATATCGGCCGTTGAAGAATTTCGGCCGCAGCGCATTTTTACCGCTCCTAACGGAGATAAAATAATCGACTTCGGTCAGGTTATTGCCGGAAAAACCGTAGTTAACGTCGACGAGCCTCTCGGGACGGAAATAACACTTGAACATACCGAGGTTCTTGACAAGGACGGCAACTATTTTGACGCAATGGTTGCAAAGCAGAAAGATACATATATTTCCGACGGACATCCCGGAGTGTTTGACCCCGCATTTACTTTTCATGCCTTCCGATATGTCCGCGTAACGGGAATTTCCGACATAAGAGCGGAGAATTTCAAAGCTGTTCTCCTTTCCACTCCAAAAGAGAATGCGGCGAGCTTCGCCTGTGACGACAAGCGCTTCGAACGGCTCTACAAAAACATCAGATATTCACAGAAAAATAATATGATGTCTGTGCCGACCGACTGCCCCGGACGCGAAAAGGCAGGCTGGACAGGAGATATTCTTATCTATGCCGAAACCGCAATGCTCAACGAGGAGATGACGCCGTTTCTCTCAAGCTGGATTGACGGTCTGTGTGCGGATCAGCAAACCGACGGCGTTATACCGCTGATATCCCCGTTCACGAAGCTGTATGAAACGGTGGGCAAACAGACTATGGTGCCGTTCGGTGACACAGAGCTTACCGGTATAGCCGGTTGGAGCGATGCCGTTATATGGGTGCCTTATGATATGTACACCGTGACAGGCAACAGGGATATACTCAGGCGGACATATACCGCCATGAAAAAGTGGTGCGAGTATATAATAAAAACCGCACGGGATAAACGCGGAAGCGACAATCCCGAGGACATCGACCGCTATCTCTGGAATACCGGCTTTCATTTCGGCGAATGGCTTGTTCCCGGAAGAACGGGAAAAGGCTTTGAAATATGCAAAGAGTCCGCATTCTATATAGCTCCGTATTTCGGATTTTGGTCGCTCAAGCTTATGGCCGATATTCAAGAGCTTCTCGGAGAGGACTCTACTTATTTCCGACAGACGGCGGAAAAGATGAAACAAGCGATAACAGACGGAATATTCAAGCGCGATCTTCTGCCGGACTATCTTATGGGCGCATATGTTTTGGCTTTTGCGTTTGATCTTGTGCCGTCGGAGCTGAAAAAAGAATATGCCGACAGACTTGCGGCTTTAGTCGAGAAAAACGACAGACGCCTCGGCACGGGTTTTCTCGCCACACCTTTCCTGCTTCCCGTTCTTGACAAAATAGGCAGACACGATCTTTCTGCGGCAATACTTCGCCAGACGCAGTGCCCTTCGTGGCTGTTTGAGGTTGAACACGGCGCAACCGCCATTTGGGAAAACTGGGAGTCCTATGAACAGGACGGTCAGCCCAAAAGAACCAGCTTTGACCACTATGCGTTCGGCTGCGTGGACAGCTATATTCTTCACACCGTCTGCGGTATAAAGCCCGCCGAGCCGGGTTATAAGCGGATAATAATAGAGCCTGACGAAACGGATATTTTCGGCTCGTTCAAAAGAAGCTTTGTCTGCGAAGCGGGTGAAATTTTCGTTGAAAAGCACGGCAATACACTCAAGGTGAAAATACCGTGCAACACAAGAGCAACGGTTATTTTCGGCGGCTCAAAAACCGAAATAGGCAGCGGCAGTTATACTTTTGAAAAATAAAAGTGTTGTTGCCGAAGGCTTCGCTGTGAGTTAAAATGTAATAAAAAACGGTTTTAGGGAGAGCTTTCCATGAAAGAGAAAGACAAAATAAAATTCTTTGATATTTCCGCACTGACTCAGACTCCCGGGATAAAAGAACGCTGTACTGTTGGATTTTTGCAGTCGGAGCTCGAAAAACGCATACCGAGCGAGAAGTTTTGTGTGACCGGAGTGCGTCTGTTTGAAAACGGAAGATACAGAAACGGCCTCAATGTCATAGACGGACTCCCGCCTTTTTGTGAGGTTGTCATAAAAAATCAGACCGGAAAATTCCATGAAATTATTACCGTCTGGGTGCCTCTCGCATGGAATGACAGATTTGCGGGCACGGGCGGCGGCGGTACCTCCACTGGCGGAAAACAGTATATACGGCGCGCCGATAATACCGTTCGAGGACTTACTTTGCCCTATGCGCTGATAAACGGTTTCGCATCTGCGACGGCGGACGGCTGCAATGTAAGCAGACTTACCGACAAGGCAATAGACCCGGAAACAAATGAATTGCGGCTCGACCTTATTGAAAACTGGCGTTCGCGGACAACTCACCATATGGCTGTGTTCGGCAAAACGACCGCCGAGATTCTTCACGGCCGCCCTGTCAGATTCTCGTATATGAACGGAGGCTCGGGCGGTGGGCGTCAGTCGTTTGTCGAGGCTCAGGAGCACCCGGAGGATTTTGACGGTATATGGGCGTCGTGCCCTGCGATAAACTGGATGAAATTCCTGCCGTGCGGCTTCTTGCCGATGGCTGTTATGAATGATATCGGTCATGTGCTCAGCGCAAAGAAGCTTGAAGCTTTTATGCAGGCTGTTCATGACAGCGTCGGCGGCTCGGAGGCTTATTATAAGCTTGATAAACCGGTCGATTTTGATGCTCTCTCGGCTGTCGGAAAGTATGGCCTGAGCGAGCAGGATGCGCTTGTGATGAACGAGATATGGCGCGGACTTTGCGACGAAAGCGGAAATATGCTCTGTAAGTTTTTCCGCCCCGGAGTCAAGTTTTGGAGCACAACAATACCGGTTGGCGCTATAAACTACGCTCCCATAACCCACAAACGCTCGACTTTCCTGCTGTGTACCCATGTCGCGAGATGGATAACGGGAGACGGCAAGCGGAAATTCGGAGACATTACCCGTAATGAAGTCGTAGAACTGTTTCGCTTGGCGGCAGAAAAATTCCCGAATGCGGGAGCAGACAATCCGGATTTAAGCGCGTTTGCGGCGCGCGGCGGCAAAATAATGGCTGACCACGGGTTGAACGATCCTCTTATCCCCACGGACGGAACGATAGATTATTTCAAGCGCGTCTGCGCATCCTGCGGCGGATACGAAAAAGTCGATACATTCTTCCGCCTTTGGCTCACACCGGGAGACGGTCACGGAGACTGCAAAAACAAAGGTCCGGGAATACCGGAGAGCGCGGGAATGAAGGCTCTTATCGATTGGGTCGAAAACGGAATTGCACCCGATGAACTTCGCACGATACGGGTCGATAAACGCACAGGTGAGCTTTTGGATGAGAACACACGGAAACATGTGAGGTTGCACGATGAATATTAAGTATCCTATATGGGGCGATACGATACCCTTTAACTGCGATGCTGATAAGCTGAGCAAAATGGAGATTGACAAAAAGGCAGACGGCGTTATCGGTTTGCTGCGATTTATAAAGACCGCCAGTTCAAAAAAGCTTGTCCCCAAGGGCAAGAGGAATTTGGACAGCTATACATATTTTTATTTTATGAAGAAAGGTCTGTGCAGTGAAAAGTTTGACGATGTACCCACTCTTACGGCGTTTCCCGTAGATGGCAGCGACAGCGCGGTCATCATTATTCCGGGCGGCGGCTATGCGGCGGGCAATATTTCGTCACAGCAGTTCCCCGAAGATGACGGAGAATCAACCTTAACGGCAAAAAGACTGAACGAGGCCGGCATAAACGCTTTTGTCTTAGGCTACCGCTACAATCCTTACAGAATGCCCGCTCCGCTTGCCGATATGCAGCGTGCGGTTCGTTGGCTGAAAAGCAATTGCACAGAGTTTGGGATAAATCCCGATAAGATAGGTCTTATAGGCTTCAGCGCCGGCGGATATCAGGCTGCCGGATTCATAAATCTCCTGCGAGGGAAAGACGTTTTGCCCGAGAACTATCGGCGAGATGCCGTTGACGAAATCGACGACAGCATAAACAGTGCCGCGCTGTTTTATCCTCTGATAGATTTCAGCGGGAATCCGAATGTGCTTTATGCGTGTTTTGATAAAGAGGATTTCGACGGCAGAACAGACGAGTTTTTCTCGCATTACGATTTGACAAAAAATATCAACAGCTATGATGTTCCACAGTTCATTGCCCACGGGACGAGCGATATGCTCGTTTCTCCCGATGCATCCGAGAAATATGCCGGACTCTTGAAGAGCGGATGCGGGGATGCGAAATTCGTTATTGTTCCCGGCGCAAATCATTGCTTTACACATAATAAAAAATATGTATATGCTTTTGAGCAGTACCTTGAATGGGTCTGCAGGAAATTTGAAAAGAGGTAAAAATATGAAAAAACTCGGCAAAATAGTTTCGATTATGCTCGTCGGAGCGCTTACCGTTTCGGCACTGTCTCTGGCGGCTAACGCCAAAGGCAACGAGTCCGACGACCCCACCGGCTTCGGAGTCAAGGATATGAGCTATGCAATGGCGAAAATCGCCGTACCGATGATGAACAAGGTCTTTGATGTTGCAAATCTTCTTGCAGGAGCTGCTGAGGCCTGGACTTGCATTGACGGAGAGCGTTACCGCGACCTTTCCTACGGTGAGCGCAAAGCTCAGAAATACGATTTGTATATTCCGAAGGGGCTTAACAAATCACAGCCGCAGGGCGTTCTTCTTTTTATTCACGGCGGAACGTGGACAATGGGCGAAAAAGAACATATGGCGTGGGCAGCTGCAAGATATGCAAAGCTCGGCTATATAACGGCTACAATGGACTATGATCTCTCGTCCCAGGGAAATGACAATGTTGCAAAAGTGACCGGCAGTAAATCGAATGCGGATATTTTTGATATGCTTGACGATGTTACCCTGTGCATATCCGCAATAAAGGGAGAGCTTTCAAATAGGGGATATTCGGCCTCTTCCCTTGCGCTCTCCGGCACATCTGCAGGCTCTCATATCTCCGCACTTTATGCGTATTCGCGTTTCAATGAATCGGCGATTCCGATAAAAATGATATTCAATCTCACCACTCCTTCAGATTTTCATCTCGGCTCGTTCGATAACTATACCGCTGCGGAAGTTGCTCAGTATGCGTCAATAGTGGCGGGATACGAGTTTACCGCGCAGGATATCGAAAACCCGCAGGGTGAAGCGGCCGAAATGCTTAACATGATATCTCCCGTCTCCAACATAAAAGAAGGCAGTGTGCCAGCTTTGCTCGGTTTTGCCGGAAAGGATAAGACGATAGGTACCAATCACGCAAATGTCATGACCGCCAAGCTCAATGAGTGCGGAGTCGAAAACGAGGTGATAATGTGGCCCAAGAGCGACCACACCCTTGCATCAGACCCGAAATCCATACGTAATTGGAATGAAGCGGTGGCAAGATGGCTTGAGAAATATATGTAACGGTCGAAAATATAGCGGTAATAAAAAGAGGCTTGTGTGTGAAAAAATACTACTTGGCAATTGATATAGGTGCTTCTTCGGGGCGTCATATCGTCGGATGGCATGAGAATAACAGAATACATACCGAAGAAGTGTTTCGCTTTTTGAACGGTGTAACGGAGCATAACGGACACTTGATTTGGGATATTGACAGCTTGTTTAAAAATGTTGTCAACGGTATAGCGGCCGCAAAAGCAAAATTTCCCAATATTGAAAGTCTTTCAATTGACACATGGGGTGTCGATTATGTTCTTATGCGTGGCAGCGAAGAGGTGTTCCCCGTATATTCCTATCGTGATGACAGAACAAAGAGCATAATTTCCGATGTGCACGAAAAAGTTCCTTTTGCACGGCTCTACGAAAGAACCGGCTGTCAATTCCAACCGTTCAACAGTATTTATCAACTGTATTCGGATAAAATTTCGGGTCGGCTTGACGATGTCACGGATTTTCTTATGATACCCGAATACCTCATTTGGAAACTTTGCGGTAAAAAAATCAAGGAGTTTACAAATGCAACAACCACAGGCATTGTGAACGCCGTAACCGGCGAGTTTGATACGGAAATCATTTCGGCTCTGGGTTTGCCGCGTGAATTGTTTCCGCAGCTTTCACGACCTGGAACCGTTGCAGGTGAATATTCCGGCATAAAATGTGTGCTTTGTGCAACGCACGATACTGCCTCTGCCGTTGAAGGGGTTGATATGAGCGCCAACGCTCCATATATTTCATCCGGAACATGGTCTCTGTTCGGCGTCAAAACTCCCAAACCTATCACAGATATCATAAGTCAAAAATCAAACTGGTCAAATGAGGGCGGCGTGGGCTATAACCGTTACCAAAAAAACATCATGGGAATGTGGATTGTTAATCGTCTGCGTGACGAGCTTTGTCCCGAAAGATCTTTTGAAGATATTGTGTTGCGAGCGCAGACACGGTCATTTGATGAGGTTGTGGATATAAATTCCCCGGAGTTTTTTGCTCCGAATAGTATGAAAGCCGCTTTTGACAGTGCGCTTTCAAGAAAAGTTCAAAATACAGACGACTATTTCTGCTGCGCTTATCGCAGCCTTGCAGCAAGCTATATGAATGCATTGCGGGAGCTGCAGCATAATACCGCTCAGGAATACAAAGAAATATATATTGTAGGCGGCGGTGCGAAAAATACTTTTTTGAATCGATTAACCGCCGAGGCGACCGGCTGCAATGTGATTACGCTGCCTATAGAAGCTACTGCGATAGGCAATTTAAAAATACAAATGGAGGCCGACAATGAGTTACAGTGAAGCCAAATCAAAATATGCCGCTTTCGGAGTTGATACCGAAGCGGCGATAAATAAGCTCAAAACAGTGCCGGTAAGTCTGCACTGCTGGCAAGGCGATGATGTTCGAGGCTTTGACACCGATCCTAATGCACCGCTTACGGGAGGAATACAGACGACCGGAAATTACCCGGGCAGAGCGAGAAATCCTGAAGAACTGATGGAGGATATTGACGAGGTTTTGTCTCTGATTCCGGGAAAGCCGAAAATGAATCTCCATGCGTCTTATGCCATTTTTGAAAACGGCGAGTGGGTTGACCGCAATATGCTCGAACCCAAACACTTTGAGAAATGGGCGGATTTCTGTGAGAAACGGGGTCTCGGATGCGATTTCAACCCGACATTCTTTTCCCATAAAAGATGCGATCCGCTGACGCTCTCAAGCCCAAACAATGAGACTAGAAGATTTTGGATAGAGCACGGCAAAGCCTGCATCCGTATTTCTTCGTATTTTGCCGAGCGACTCGGCGAGCCGTGCGTGATGAATATCTGGACCGGTGACGGATTCAAAGATGTGCCTGCGGACAGACTCGGTCCGCGCGTCCGCTATCGTGAGAGCATCGATGCGATACTCTCGGAACCGTATGACTTTAAAAAAGTTAAGCCTTGCATTGAGAGCAAGGTGTTCGGAATAGGTGTTGAGGCATATACGGCAGGTAGTGCGGAGTTTGCACTGTCATATGCTGCGATGAATAAAGATCGCTGCATTCCTCTCATGGATAACGGGCACTATCATCCGACTGAGGTCGTCAGCGACAAGATACCGGCGCTGCTGGCATTTTTCCCGGAGATTGCTCTTCACATCACTCGCCCGATTCGTTGGGACAGCGATCATGTCGTTCTTTTTGACGATGAGACAAAAGAGATAGCGTGCGAAATAGTGAGATGTGGCGGTTTGGACAGCAAAGTGCACATTGCTCTTGATTATTTTGACGCTTCGATAAATCGCATATCGGCGTGGGTAACCGGATATAGAAATGTGCAAAAAGCTCTTCTTTTTGCGTTGCTTCAGCCGGATAATGAATTGAAATCATTGCAGGACAGCGGCGATTTTACTCGTCTCATGGTTATGCGTGAGGAGCTTAAAACACTGCCGTTCGGCGATGTTTGGGACGAATACTGCCGCAGCTGCGGCAAGCCTGCCGACGGTGAATGGTTTGATGAAATTCTCAGATACGAAAAAACTGTTTTGGAGGCAAGAAAATGAAAGATGTTATGAATGCACCGTTTCTCGTTGAAACAGTGCACACTGCGACAAATATGTATGAACACGGCTGGGACGAACGCAACGGCGGAAACATTTCATTAATGGTGGACGAAGAGGAGTTATGCGAATATCTTGATCCCGAAAAAGTCCTTCGTATGATACCGACAGGCTTCTCGGCACCGGAGCTGGACGGTAAATATTTTCTCGTTACCGGAACAGGAAAATATTTTAAAAATGTGCAATATGCTCCGGACGTCAACCTCGGCATAGTGCGGTTGGTTGACAGAGGAAAAAACGCACAGCTTATTTGGGGATTCGCCGACGGCGGAAAATTCACTTCCGAATTTCCCGCACACATGATGAGCCATGCGGCGCGATTAAAAGTTAACCCGGAAAATCGCGTCGTTATGCATTGTCACCCGTCAAATCTTCTCGCCATGACATATATCCATACTCTCGATGAAAGAGAATTCACCCGCACGCTTTGGCAGATGTGTACCGAGTGTATTGTGGTATTTCCGGACGGAGTGAATGTTTTGCCTTGGATGCTTTGCGGAACAAACGAGATCGGAGAAGCAACGGCAGAAAAGATGCATACCGCCCGACTTGTGGTATGGAGTCAGCACGGAATCTACGGAGCAGGAAAAGACCTCGACGAAACATTCGGCCTTATAGAAACTGCCGAAAAAGCTGCCGAAATATACATCAAAACGGCATCAATGCCGAGAATAAACACAATAACCGATGAGCAGATGCATATGCTTGAAAAACGTTTCGGTGTAACGGCAAGAAAAGGCTATCTGGATTAAACAAAATGGTTTCGAATCGACCGTTAAAATGCTTTGAGGATGATTGTAAGAAGCACAAATTTTACCCTTTATGTATAACGAGAGATTTGCTCACTAAAATAACAGCAAAAAAATAAATAACAATTGCACAGTGCACAGGCGCAGCCAACGAAAAATCCGTCGGCTGCGTTTTTTGCATTCTACAAAAATATTTGTTCGCATAAGCAGTGCAATTGACAAGCGCTTGGGTGCGAAAACAAATAAAGCACGAATTTTCTTCTCTGTATTTGCCAGAATAGGGGGCTTTTCCGGACTTTAAAAAATTTTTCTAAAAGGGGATCCACAAATGGACCTTCTCGCTGCCTATATATTGGGGATATTTTCCCCGTGTACCTTGAAAATTGAATGACCGTCCGAATGGGATATGAGCTTGGCGATGCCGTGGTGAGATTCCAGAGCGGGACAGAAAAACAACATTCGGGAAGAACGGCAAGCAAAAAATATAAAAAAGAGGTCGATACAGTGCCGAGATTGTCGAAGAAAGAAAAACGAGTGGGCGTTTTTCCCGCATCCGTATAACATATAACGCGATCTGCCGCAGCTGCACCTACGATTGCAAACAAAGCTTCCATGCGCTGCTGGATTGCCCAAGGTATGAGGGGCGGTTCGGTATGCCCTGAAAAAAACACCGATGGACGACAAAAACGAGGAAAACGGCGCAGCAAGGAGATCAATATCACCCACTTTGAGAAAACCGTTTACAGGGCGACAAATCCCCAAAACACGCAACATTTTGATACCAAAATCAGTCGGTTCTTCCGACGAGAGGAGTTGAAAATTCAATGAGCGAAAAAGCTTACTGGTGGGAGGCGGAAACCTTCGCCTACTATCGAGTGCCCAAGGCACTATTCACGAATCTGCACTACATAGAACTGTCCACAGAGGCCGCTCTACTTTATGGATTGTTGCTTGACCGCACCGGTTTGTCCGGCAGAAATGCGGCAGCGTTTTCCGATGAAAGCGGGCATATATTCATCTATTACACGCTGAATGAGGTCTGCGCCGTTTTCGGTTGCGGTCACGACAAGGCCACACGGCTATTTGTGGAGTTGGAAAAGCACGGCCTGCTCATCCGCAAGCGGCAAGGTAAGGGAAAGCCCAACCGCCTTTATGTGCAGAAGTTCTGCACAGATGGCTGAAAATCAGCATACAACCACGCCTAAAAGTCGCATTTCAGACTGCGGCGAAATAGCAGGTAATAATATCTATTCTATTTACCTGAGTAGTAATCCTCTTACTATCCGAAGAAAGAGAAAAGGGCAGCCATCCTTTTTTCGGATAGTAAAACAAAGAAAGAAGGTCAAATATGAGCTGTAAAAGTGCAGCGTCGGCAATACCGACGCTTTTGAAAATCACCAGGCTGCACCCATTCGAGGGACATCCCTACAAGGTGCAGGACAATGCAGAAATGGACGCTCTTGTGGAGAGTATAAGGGTAAATGGAATCCTCGCTCCGTTGATCGTCCGCCCCGTTGAAAACGGAGGTGAATATGAAGTTGTTAGCGGTCATCGGCGGCTGCACGCCGCTCGGAAAGCAGGGCTTACAGAACTCCCGGTACTTATCCGTGCGCTGGATCGTGACAGCGCTGCCATTGCCGTGGTGGACAGCAATCTGCATCGGGAGCATATCCTTCCCTCCGAAAAAGCGTTTGCCTATAAGCTGAAAATGGAGGCACTGTCCCATCGGGGTATCACTTGTGGACAAGTTGGCCACAAGTCCCGTGACGATATTTCTGATACAGATAGCGGCAGGCAAGTGCAGCGCTATATTCGCCTGACCTGTCTCATTCCGGAGTTGCTTGAAAAGATGGATAAAGGTGAAATCGCTCTCTCCGTCGGCGTAGAACTGTCCTACCTCGACGAATCCAGTCAGCGAGAGGTTTTGGAGCAGTGCGTCATCAACGACTGCACCCCATCTTATTCGCAGGCGTGGAGAATGCACAAGGCTGGCCGTGAAGGGCTGCTGACAAAGGATGTGATCCAGTTCCTTATGAGCGAGGAAAAAGCAAATCAGAGGGAGACGGTGAAGGTCCCCGCATCCCGCCTGCGTGAGGTCCTTCCCAAAGGTTTGGATGCCGGAAAGACGGAGGATTTTATCATCAAGGCTTGCGAATATTATCGCAAATACCTCATCCGCCAGCGCAGCCGGGATGAAAGGTAAGGAGGACAGTATGGATAAATTCTTTGTAGGCTTCGGTTTGCCGGAGCAGGAGTATGTCATCAATGGGGTTCGGTATTTTGTCGAGAACCACTACGAACCGATCAATTTCAAGGACATGAGCCGGAACACAAAGATGGGTAGCAGGCTCGAAAAATACCTTGTCAGCGACTTAGCAGATTTGCCGCCTGTGCAGACGGATGATAAAATTGACGCAGAATATGTGTGTACGGCTGCCGGGAAGGAGGAACAAAATGCAGTCGAAAACTAAGAAAGAACCGATCGGGATCACAGCGCTTTACTGCCGCCTATCCCGTGACGACGGAATGAACGGCGACAGCAATTCCGTCGCCAATCAGAAGCACCTGCTCTCTCAGAAAGCAAAGGAGATGGGACTGCCCAATACCAAATACTATGTGGACGACGGGTATACGGGAACGAATTTCAACCGTCCCGGATTCCAACAAATGCTCAGTGACATTGAAATGGGCTTTGTGTCTGCTGTGATGGTGAAAGACCTGTCCCGCCTTGGCCGTGACTATGTTTCCGTTGGAAACTACACGGACAGTTATTTTCCAGACCACGGTATCCGCTTTATTGCTGTGAATGACTCCATCGACAGCGAGAAGGGCGAAAGTGAGATTGCTCCCTTCAAAAATATTCTCAACGAGATGTATGCGCGGGACATTTCCAAGAAGATCCGCTCGTCCCATCGTCTGCGTGGCAATATGGGTGAGCCGTTATCCCAGCCGCCTTATGGGTATCAAAAAAGCCCCGAAAACAAAAAGAAGTGGATTATCGACCCAGAAGCAGCGGAAATCGTCAAAAGCATTTTCAAGATGTGTCTTGATGGGAAAGGCAATGAGACCATTGCCCGCATTTTGCAGGAACAGAAAGTGCTCGTCCCAATGGCCTATTGGCAGAGCAAGGGCCTTCCGAGAGGAGGCAAAAAGACACAGCCAAATCCATACAGGTGGTGCAAGACCACGGTGCAGAAGATCCTCTCTCAGCAGGAATACTGCGGCAATGTCATCAATTTCAAGACCTATTCCAAGTCCTTCAAGAATAAACGGCGGTATGACAACGACCCGGAAAATTGGATGATCTTCAAGGATGTTCACGAGCCGATCATCACTAGAGAGGACTTCGAGAGGGTGCAGGCCCGCATTGCCAAGACGAAACGCCGTGCGCCGAAACCGCATAACGGGCAGAAAAGTATCTTTGCTGATTTGCTGTTCTGCGGCGACTGCCACACAAAGCTGCGCTACCACACCAACACCATCAACAAGGATATTCACTATTTTGTGTGTGCCAACAACAAGGTGGACTACCGGGGAAGCTGTCCCGGACGGCACTATGTGCGGGCGGACGCCATTGAGCAGGTGGTAATGTTGGAGCTGCGGAGGATGGCAGAATATCTGAGCGACGACGAAGATGCCTTTGCCGAGCTGCTGGCCAGAAAGACCGATAAGGAACTTTTGAAGGAACAAAAGCGCTGCGAGGAGGAACTGCAAAAGGCGATGACCCGGAACGATACCGTTTCCCGGCTCTATGAAAAGCTCTATGAGGATAATGCAATCGGAAAGGTCAGCGATGAGTGGTTTATGCAGCTGTCCCATAAGTATGAGGTGGAGCGAATGGAGCTAAAAAGCAAGATCACCGCCCTTCGCAAGAAGCTGTCCGAATCCGGAAAGCAGCAACAGCAGCGGGAGGGCGTCATCCTCGCCGTGCGGCGATTTATGCAGATGGACTACCTGACAGCGCCGCTGTTGCGAGAGCTGATCGACCACATTGATGTGTTTGAAACGGAGGGAACCGGCAAGAATCGCACCCAGCGAATCGTGATCTACTACCGCTTTGTTGGCTATGTGGAGATTCCGGCAGCGCCGAGGCATCCGCATTACAAAGCGGATACCCGCCAAGGAGTCGCCGTCGAATACCTCACTGAGCCGAAAACGGCATAACGAAAAGGAGCAGACCACTGCCTGCTCTCTGCATCAAACCGTATCAAAATGAAAAAATCGAGTATTCATAAAGTCAAATCCCTTACGAATACTCGATATGGTCGGAGTGACGGGATTCGAACCCATGGCCTCTTGGTCCCGAACCAAGCGCGATACCAAACTTCGCCACACCCCGAAGTGCTTTAAGAATTATATACTATTGTCGCGAAAATTGCAAGAGCTTTTTTAAATAAATTCATGTGTTGTGCAAATTTATTCTGCGCCTACGAAGCAGGGGAGCCGGATTGCTGCCGGCTCCCTTTGTGTTATTTGTGTTATCAGTCTCTGTGTTTTTCTTCGAGTGCTCTTTTGGTTTCGTCCCATTTCTCTCCGGCGAGGGGATAGAATTTCAGACTTATCGCGCAGATTATGAGTAGCGCGGCGGGCACAGCCATCCATGCGACGAGCACGCCCTGCTTCGCCCATTCGCTCTGCATCCCGGAGGCGAGCGTCGTGTCGTAGCCGAACGCCTTGGCTATGAGCAGAAACGCGGAGTTCGCGAAGCTTATCGCGGGCTTTGTTATCAGACTGTTGACTCCCGCGTACATGCCCTCGCGGCGCAGCCCGGTGATGCTCTCGTCGTAGTCGATAACATCGCCGTTCATCAGCGGAACAAGGTACATTCCGCCCGCAAATCCCATGCCTGCGGTGAAGAATCCGAGGACGGCAATGACGCTTATCTTGCCGAATATCGCCATCGCCGCAGAGCCGCAGGCGAATATCACGCACATGATAAATACGCATTTCTTGACGCCCCATGTCCTGACTTTATTTGCCCATAGTATAACTCCGAGCACTGCGCCGAGCCCCAATGCACCGTAGGCTATCGGCATCGGCAGGTCGAATTCGTCAAAGTAGTATATGACGCCCTGCATGAGTATCGTCTGAATGAACACTACAGTAAACGAGAGCACCTCGAAAACGACGAACGAGCGGTTCTTGAAGCAGTCTATTACTGCCTTGAAAATGTTTTCGTTCTTGTCGCTCTCGGTCGTGACTTTCTCTTTGTAGAAGAAAGTGGATGTGAATATGATAACGAACGCGAGAATGCCTATGCCCGCCATTATCAGCTGGAATTTTGTCGGGTCGCTGCCGACCTCCGGCTTTATCAGCGGGAAAACAACGAGCGGAACCGCCATCGCGATGAGCGTGAAGAATATCTTCCACAGGAATATGCCGCTGCGCGCCTTGTTCGATACCGCCATAGTGTAGGGCATGACGTAGATGGACGTCGCAATCGCCGTGTAGAGCGTGTCAAACAGGAACAGCGTTGCGAGCATCTGAATGAACAGAGCCGTCTGCGAGCTGCCGAGCGGCCATCTGACCCATGTCAGCACGAAAATCAGCGAATAGAAGAACGCGCCGTATCTTATATACGGTATTCTGCGCCCGAGTTTTGATTTCGTGTGGTCGGAGATGTAGCCGAACAGCGGGTCGTTCAATGCGTTCCATATGGCGAAGATCATCCATACCGTGCTCGCGCGTCCCTCGGAAAGACCGAGGAATTTCGTGAAGAAATATGTCATTCCTCCGCCTGTCAACAGGCTGTTTATCGTTGTGCAAAGGCAGTCCGCCGAGCAAAGCCAGAATTTGCTTGACGCGGAGACTCTTTCTTCGGTACCTGCGGTGTTTTTATTTTTCATGTTTTCGTCCTCATTTCCTGAACACTCTGTCCGTGCGGTAGATTATCCCGTCCGGTCTGTTCGGATATTGTGTTATCTTCGGCAGCTTTGAGTTGCCGCGGCTTTTTGCCATGATTTCCTTGCCCCAGGTTATGACCTGAGCTATATATTCGCGCTCCAGCTGCGGAACTCTGTGACCCCAGAATATCCTGTAGTCGGCGCTCATGTCATATAGCCACTGCGCGCTTGGGAGCCACTCTTCAATGCTCGTAACTCCGGGCAGCTGCATCCACAGCGCGTCGCAGACGTTGTCGCCGCTGAATATGATTTTGTCCTGCTCGTCGATAAACGCGACGCTGCCGTGAGAATGTCCGGGCGTGTGCCTGACGCGAACAGTCTTTCCGCCGAGGTCAAAGATATGCCCGTCGTCCATGGGGATTATCTTTGTTTTGTATTTGCCGGGTTTTACGTCGCTCATTTTGAACCCGTGCGATTTCACGGGCGCATTTGATGCGAGAAATACTTTGCGAAACAGCAGAGACATCTGCGCTTTGTTGAGCATCTCGCAGTCAGCGCGGTGAATGTATATCTCTTCAAACTGTCCCGCGCCGCCGATGTGGTCGCCGTGTCCGTGCGTCGCCGCGAGAATTATCGGCAGATCTGTGAGCTTTTCCGCCGCGCCTCTTATGTCGCAAAAGCCTGTGCCGCAGTCTATCAGCAGAGCCTTTTCGCTGCCGATGACAAGATAACAGTTCGTGCCGTCAAACTCGTTGAGCAGGTACACATTTTCGGCGAGCTTTGTTACCGGAAGATCGCTTCTCATTCTTTGCCCTCCGCCGTCTTTTCGCTTATACGCTTGTCGTGGTATTTCTTTGCGGGGATGAGCGGGATTATCGTCAGCAGCACGAGAGCCGCGCCGACGAGCAGAAGCGTGTAGGTCGGCAGATATGCCGTCAGCCCGTTTTCGTCAACGAACTCGCCGCTCTTTTTGATTATCGGGTTTGCTATCAGCGGAGCCACGACCATCGGGATGAGCACGAAGAAGAGAATGCGGATTCCCTCAAACTGACCTCTTGCGTCCTCGGGATAGAGCTGCTTGCCCCAGACCGTGCTGCTCTGCAGGAACAGCACATAGCCCATGCCGAGCAGGAGAACGCCGATGAGAAGCATCGGGTTCCAAATTGAATTTGTGTTGACGTTTTCCGGCCTTACGAACAACCCCAGCAGCCCGACTCCGACGCTGTTGAGAACGGTTGAAATGAAGCAGAGCAGAGGGGCCTTATTGTTGTTGAGAAGCTTTGTGCAGGGGATAGTGAACAGCATCGCGAGCACGAGCGCAACGCCCTCGATATATCCCATCATGTCGGCGGAGAAGCCGAGATAATATATCATGTAGTTGCCGATATGGGCGAAATACATATTGAACGCTATGAAATAGACGGAGAGCGAGAGATTGACCCAGGCGAGCTCCTTGTTCTTTATGTAGTTCTTGAAGTTGAGTATGCTGAAGAACTGCTGGGCGAATGTGCCGCGCTTGCTGGGCTTTAATTCCGGGCTGTCCTTCATCGCGAACAGGCAGTATATGCCGAAGAGTATAACCGCAACGCCCATGACTAAGAAAAGGCGCATGTAGTTGTCGTTGCTGCCGACGAGCATTCCGCCTGCGACAGTGCCGACTATTGTGCCGATGACCGGCTGAGTGGCGAGCGCCGCGCCGATCTGACCTTTGTTTTTGTCGTTCATGTGGTCGTTGACCCATGCGTTGAAGCCGATATCATTGCCCATCGAGCCGAAGAAACTCATTATCGCGTCCGCCGCGACGACCGCAACACCGACCGCCATGAGCACAGACGAAGTTTCCGTGCTGCCGCGCACGAGATACTGCGTCAGACCGAATACGATGGTAAATATGCCCCAGAGGATATAGCCGACCGAAGCCATCACCTTGCGCTTGCCTATTCTGTCGGAGATGCAGCCGAAGAGGAAAGTTGAGATAGTCGTCGCCGTTGCCGAAACGCCGACCATCCATGAGATTATCGTCGGATCTTTTGCAATCTTCGCGTAGACAAATGTGTTGAACCACTGGTTTTCCATGTTCCAGCATATCTGTCCGGCGATTCCGAGACCCCATACGAGAATCCAGAACCTTGCGTTTGAAAGTCCGTTTTTGTTTTTCATTATCTTTCACCGCCTCAAAAGATTTCTGTCAGTTTTATATTAAACTTGCACCGCCCAAAAGTCAATAAAACTATATGCAGAATTGCTGAAAAGTTTATAAATATATTTATTATTTTGTACATGATATAAAAACACGGCCTGAAAATATCAGACCGTGCTCTAATTTTTAAATTTTTTATTTTCCCGCTTTGAATCGGCGGCCCCTGGCGTTGAGCGATTTCATCGCTTCGATGAAGTCCTCGCGGGTCACGCCTGAGGGCATGTGCGCCCATTCGGTTGTCTGAACGAATTTGTCCGCCATCTTTTCAAATTCACTCTCGTCTATCTCAACATCGTCAAAGCAGACCGGGAGACCTATCGAGCTGTTGAACTCCATTATGCGTTCAACCTCGCTGTCGTTCTTCTCGAATTCGAGAAGACAGAGCACGCCGAGCGAAACGACTTCGCCGTGCAGGTAGTGATGCCCGTGCTCGGTTACAGTCGAGCCGTAGTAGACGCAGTGGGCGAGGGTGGAGTTGTAATAGTAGCTGTCAACCGTGCTCATCATGTTCGAGACGATGCCGGTCGATATAATAATGTCGAGCGTCACCTGGTCGAGCGCGAACGACGCTTTCTTTTCTCTTATGGATTCCAGAGCCTCCGCGCCGTATTCTATCAGCGGATCGGTGCATATCCTGCTTATCTGCTTGCCCATGAGCGGCGTGTGCGAGAGCGTGTCGTCCTTTGAAGAGAACACGGCTTCGTATTCCTTGCTCAGCGCGTCGCCGATGCCAGCCCAAAGCAGCTGCTCCGGCGAATCCGCGATAACTGCGGAGTTTATAAAGCAGTGGTTTGTAAGCTTCGGATAATAGTATTCCCTGAACGAGCCGTCGGGGTTGTATATGACCGAGATGGCAGTTACCGACGCGCAGTTTGAAGCGACGGTCGGGAATGTGAACAGCGGCTTGTCAAGCTTGTCTGCAACATATTTGCCAGTGTCGCATGCGCGCCCGCCGCCGACTGCGAATATCATGTCGGCGTCTCTGACAGTCGGATTCGCTATCAGCGCGTCGCCGTTTTCGTATGTCGAATCGCCGCCGTATTCAATAAAATCGAGCAGCTTTACATCGCTCCCGGCAACGCCGTCAATCATGGCTTTTTTAGCCTTCGCCATTGCGGTCTTTCCGCCGATGACTGCGGCGGTCTTGCCGAAGAACCGCGTGACGTGCGGTATCTCTTTGTAGCAGTCGGGACCTATCGAATAGCTCGGCAGGTATAGGTTGTAGTTGATGTTGTAGTCAGACATTTTTATCACTATCCTTTTTCAGTGTTCCGCGTTATATTTTTCAAGCTCCGTTATGGCGTCAACAATCATATCCTCAGTTACTTCATAGGGATATTTGCGAACATCGATGCCCTTTAGCGCTTTCTCGGCAACGGTTCTGACATCGTCGGGAGTTGCGTGAATGTCGCTGAGCTTTGTCGGCAGACCCATGGAGCGGTTGAAATTGAATACTTTTTCGCGCTCTTCGTACTGCTTGTCGACCGTCAGCAGAACGAGAATTCCGTAGGAGACTACCTCGCCGTGCAGATGATGGTTCTCTTCGGTGCTCTTGAGAACGGTGAAGCCGTTGTAGACCGCGTGAGCAAGACCGGTCGTGTAATCGACCTGAACGAAGTTCGAGACGAGTCCTGTTGAGACGATTATTCCGAGGATAACTTCGGTCAGCTCGTCCGTCACTTTATGAGCGCGGCAGTCGGCAAGAGCCTTTTCGCCCCAGCGGAGCATCGGTACCGCGCACATTGAACTCAGCGCAATGCCCATGGCGTCCGAGTGAGCGGGAATATCTCCGCGCGAAGATACCGTGCACTCATAGTGCTTCGCCATCGTGTCGCCGATGCCTGCCCAGAGATATTTGTCCGGCGCGTCGGCGATTATCTGAGTGTCTATAAAAATGTGCTTGGGCGGGATCTTCGAGAATGAATATTCGCGCAGGCTTCCGTCCGGATGATAGAGTATGCCGAGGCTCGTGCAGGATGCGCAGGTCGAGGCAATGGTCGGAAATGTGAAGAACGGTCTGTCCGTCGAGTGGGAGAGTACCTTGCAGGTGTCGATAGCCTTGCCGCCGCCGACTGCGAAAATCATATCCGCATCCGCGACTTGGGGCTTGAGCATCTCAATATTTTCGACCGATGCTTCGCCGCCGTACCAGAACGGACCGATGATTTCAATTCCGGCTTCCTTTGCCGCTGCAATTATTTTATCCTGCGCCGCGGCGAGTGCGTGCTTGCCGCCGATTATCGCCGCCTTTTTGCCGTATGCCGGGCAGATTTCTTTTATATCCTCATATGCGTCCGTGCCTACCGAATATCCGGGAAAAAGTGTTCTCTTCATATTATATCATCCTTTCCGAAAAAGTGAAGTTTCATTATTTGCACTCGGGGTGCTCTTTGATGTATTTTCTGTTCTTGTATACACCGACCGTCAGGAACGGTACAACAACTATGGCGATGGCGAGATATCCGCAGTAACCGTAGCCGTATTTGATAATATTTGTAAGACCGACGAGCGAGATGGTCATCGACAGTATAATAATGAACGCCGAAACAACTGCGCTGCGCACTCTCTGCGACTTGATCTTCTTGAATACTTTGTGATTCTCAAAGCGAGCGACGAAGCCGAAAGTTGTTGTGACGCCTGTCGAAATGAGGCACAGGAGCAGGCAGATACCGTAGATAACCGTCAGCCATTTCATGCCCATCTCGGTGCATACGGTCAGCGTCGGGATTGTCGAGCCGCCCTCGACCGAGCTGTAGTAGCCTTTCCACGACATCAGCATGAATACCGAGAGAACAAGCGCAACGGAGTTCATGACGAATGAGATCCACATCGACTTCGAGCAGTTCTTTTTGCCCTTGAGCGGAGTGCCGCAGGCTATCATCGTCGGCAGAGTGACGCACTGGAAGCCCGCATATGTGAAAGCATTGAGAATGGCTTTGGGGATATTTCTGAATCCGACCGCGCTGAAATCTGCGCTCATGACCGTGAACAGTGTCTTGCTCTTGAAAATGCCGATGGTGTAAATAGTTATCGCGGTCACAAGAATAGCTATGCCCATATAGGTCGAAACTTTTCTGACAAGGTCTGCGCCGAATATCGTCAGCAGCAGAACGAGCGCGCCGACAATAACAATGCCGATATAGTAGTTGAGCCCGAAATACTGATTAAGTGCGGATGCTGCGCCGGATATTGCGGCGGCGACTGCCATGAGCACCATTATATAAAAGAAAACTTCAAACAGAACGTAGCATTTGTCGAGCGGGTGATAGAGCGTTTCAAAAAGCTCTTTGTGGCTCTTGAGCCCGCGCGAGTTATACATGATCATCGCCTCGCGCATTGTGAGCGTCAGCAGAAGCATTGCTATCACTGCCGATATCGGTCCGAGCCAGCCGAGCCCGACGTAGTATGTGTTTGCCTGGTTGCCCGTTGCGAAGCCGCCGCCGGCGTGAGCCGAAAACAAAACCGAACCGACGGAGAATGCAAGGGCGAACGAGCCCTTCGCTGCGATGTTCTTTGCGGATGTTTTTTCTTTCATTTTTTGCATCACCTTTCGTGAGTGAGATTTTCAGGCGAGCAAAAAGCCCTTTCGTCTCCTATGCTTGCCACATAAGAGACGAAAGGGCAAAACCTTCCGCGGTACCACTCTTATTCATTCCTCCGGGGAATGCACTTAGGGGATACTGACATATCCCTGCTTTTTAACGGCAGCGTCCCGTCCGCACCTATTTTCCGAAAGGCTTTTCAGCGCAGCCGCTCAACGGTGAGTTCGTTGCTGAATCTCCTTGATGCCTCGCAGCTCCCGGCACTTCTCTGAAAGGGTATCAACGCTTACTATTCCGTGTCATCGCGTTTATGCTTCGTATTTTAGTCCCGAAATCACGGATTGTCAAGTAGAAAAACGCAGGATTAAAACAGTACATTTTTGTGCATTTTTTGAACCACAGTTCATCAATAACTGTTGCGCTTTGAATATTATATCTGCTTGACATTGATGTATAAAAGTATTATACTGAAATCAGATGTTATGTAACTTATGTTATATAACACACCGAAGCAAAAGGGGATAATATAATGCCGCCAAAACCGAAATTTTCAAGAGAAGATATAATAAATGCCGCGTTTGATATAGTGCAGAAGAGCGGCGCCGATGCCATGACCGCGCGCGAGGTAGGAAAATATCTCGGCACCTCGTCAACGCCGATTTTTACCGCGTTCAACGATATGAGCGAGCTGCGCGCAGCTGTGTGCGACAAGGCGAGAAAGGTGTTCGACGAATATATGGCTGTGGCGGAGGACTTCTCGCCCGCATATAAAAAGCGCGGAATGCAGTGGGTGAAATTCGCCCGCGAAAATCCAATGCTCTTCCAGATGCTATTTATGAGCGGCAACGAGACTGAGACCGACTTCGATTCCGCCGTCGAGATAATGCCGTTCGGCAAGGAGAATGATATTGCCATTATAACCCGCGACTATAATGCGACACCCGAGCAGGCGGAGCATCTTTTCAGCCAGATGTGGACATATACCTACGGACTCTGCGTGCTCTGCGCACGCAAGGTGTGCAACTTCACCGAGGACGAGATAACTAAAAGACTCGGCGAGATTTTTGCCGGTATGATCTATGTTCTCAAAAGCAATCTCGGAAAAACCACTGCCGTCAGCCCCGCTCAAAAGGACTCGCAAAGCGGCATTGAAAACAAGAGCAAAAATCCCGATCTCTCCGAAAGCGAGATGGACGAAATATATCTCGGCGACTGATGAGGTGAATTTATGCAGAAAACTTTGACCCGCAGCGGACTCGATTCAAATATGCTCAAGCTTATCGCAATAGCCGCCATGACGGCGGATCATATCGCGTGGCTTCTGTTTCCGGGCTATCCGACAGACCCTCTGCCGATAATTTTGCATATCATAGGCAGGCTTACCTGCCCGATAATGTGCTTTTTCATTGCCGAGGGCTATCACTATACGCGCAATATTAAGAAATATACGGCGCGCCTGTTTGTGTTTGCGGTGATATCGCATTTTGCCTATATATTCGCTTCAAACGATTTTGCAGACCGGCACTCGTTTATTCCGTTTTATTATGGTAACATCCTCAACCAGACGAGCGTCATATGGTCGCTCGCATGGGGACTCGTCCTGCTGCGTATAGCGGACAACGACAAAATCAAAATGCCGGCAAAAGTGATTTTGACTCTGCTCATCTGTGCCGTCGCCCTGCCTGCCGATTGGAGTTGCATAGCGTCGCTGAGCGTGCTTTCTATAGGCACGAACAGGGGAGAGCCGAAAAAGCAGATAGCCTGGTCTATGCTCTGGGCTGCGGTCTATGCCGTTGTATATTCCTTCGCTATCGATAAAATATACGGGCTGATACAGCTCTGCGTCGCGCTCGCGATACCGCTGCTGTTTTTGTATAACGGAAAGCGCGGACGAAACCCCAAAATCAACAGATTCATGAAATGGCTGTTCTATGCATATTATCCTCTTCACCTTTTGGTAATAGGTCTTATCAGAGAATTTGTGCGCTGACAGCCGGGAAGAAGGTCTTTTATAATGGAAAAGAAGAAGACCGCACCTCATTCGAGATTAAACACGGCGCGGAAGATATCAATATTCTGGACGCTCTTTATCGGCATCGGCGCCGTCGGCGGAGCTGTCACGATGCTCGTTGACCCGAGCGGCGGGCTTATGGGAATGGACGCGATGCTGCCTTATTTCAAGAAGCTGCCGTTTGCGGATGTGCTTTTCACCGATTTTGTATTCTCGGGAATAGCTTTGCTCATAGTCAACGGCATCACCAATCTTATAGCCGCGGCTTTGCTGTTCACGAAGAAAAAATCCGGCGCAGTTTGTTCAATGATATTCGGAATAACTCTGATGCTTTGGATATGTATTCAGTTTTATATGTTCCCGTTCAATTTTATGTCAACCTCGTATTTTATCTTCGGCTTTCTGCAGGCGGCAACGGGATATGCCGCAGTAATATTCTATAAGCAGGAGCATTTTAAAATAAACGAAGAAAGCTATAAAAATATCGGCTTCGACCCGTCGCGCCTCGTCGTGTTCTTCTCCCGCATGGGCTATGTCAGAAAAAAGGCACTTGAAGAAGCCGACCGCACGGGAGCCGCAGTCTATGAAATAAAATCGACCGAGCTGACCGAGGGCACTCTCGGCTTCTGGTGGTGCGGCAGATTCGGAATGCACCGCTGGGAGATGCCGATAAAGCCCGTTGATGTTGACCTATCGGCGTTTGACCATGTGACCGTCTGCTCGCCGATATGGGTGTTCAATCTTGCCGCCCCCGTCCGGGCGTTCTGCCATGCGGCAAGCGGAAAGATAAAAGAAGTCGATTACATATTGGTTCACCACACCGACGGAATATACGAAAGCGCCGCCGATGAGATGGACAGCCTGCTCGGCATAAAAAGAACAAGCCTGCGCAGCTTCTCATGCAAGACGGGCAAATATAAGGAGATAAAATGAAAACGCAAAAGTTTATACTCGGCGATATTCCGGCTATACTTTGGGGCGAGGATTCAAACAGAGTCTATGTCCATGTCCACGGCAAGATGAGCCGCAAGGAATATGCCGAAAGCTTCGCCGCAATAGCTGAAACAAAGGGGTATCAGACGCTGAGTTTTGACCTGCCCGAGCACGGCGAGCGCACTGACTCGAAGAGATGCGATGTCTGGAACGGCGCAGCCGATCTCAGGACTATATCCGACTACGCATTCAAAAATTGGGAGCGGGTCAGCCTCTATGCGTGCAGTATCGGCGCATATTTTTCGCTCAATGCCTATAACGCAATGCCGTTTGAAAAGGCGCTGTTCCAGTCGCCGATAGTCAATATGGAGCGGCTCGTTAAAAATATGATGCTTTGGTCGGGCGTTACGGAATCAGAGCTCGAAAGCAAAAAGGAGATTCCATCGCCTGTTGATACTCTGCGCTGGGACTACTATCAATATATAATCCCCCATCCGATAACGCAGTGGAGCATCCCGACCGCCATACTCTACGGCGGAAAAGACGATCTTCAGCCCGAAGAATCCGTCCGCGCCTTTGCGGAGAAGTTCGGCTGTTCGCTCATTGTGTCCGAAAACAGCGAACATCCGTTTATGGCTCAGTCCGATGCCCCGATAGTTGAAAACTGGCTTTGCCGGAATATATAAATAAAAGGAAAAGAGGAAAACAAAATGCAAAATTTGATGAAAGTCCAGAAAGCCTGTCACGTGTTCAAAGTGCTCGTCACGATTGCCATGGTAGTTTGCTTTATCGCGGCTGCAGCAACAATCTCGGCCTTCGTTTCAATGTACGCATTCAACAGCAATGTTATTTTCCAAATGGTAGCCGAAGAGCTGCCGGATGTGTCAAGAGAGGAGACGCTTGCGGGCATTCTCTCGATGTTCTTTGAAGCTTTGACAGATGCGATTCTTCTCGTCATAGCCCGCAGTTATCTGGTCTTTGAACTCCGCGAGAAAACTCCGTTTACCGCCAAGGGCGCCGATAAAATGAAAAAACTCGGTATAATCTGCATTGTTATGCCTGTAGTTGCGTCCATACTTTCCGCCGCGGTTTATACATATTACGGATTTGAATCGTCTTCGTATGAGACGGAAAACACGGGTATAATTATCGGCATTGTGCTGATAGTCCTGTCGTTTGTCTTGCGTTACGGCGCGGATCTTGAGCAGTATGTCAGAAGTATAAGCGCTCCCGCGGCACCTCAACCCGCCGCGCCCAAGCCCGCAGAGCCTAAACCCGAAGAACAGGAGCCGAATACATGGAATGCAGAATAAGCGAGTGTGAGCGACGCAGATGATCTCGCCGCCGCACTCTCGAATAAAAATGTGCTCGTCAGCATACTAAGTGTTGATAAAATGATAATTTCGGAGGTAATATAATGCCTAAAGCCAAAAACGAAAGATTCGAAAATGTCTATTCGCAAGGTTCGTTGTCAACCATGGAAATCTGGGTCGATAAAGAGACCGGAGTGAATTATCTGTTCCGCACCGAGGGCTATGCGGGCGGCATGACACCTCTGCTCGACAGAGACGGGAAACCTGTAATTTCTCCGATTGAGAGATAACTATTGTATAAAGAACACGGTGCGGATTTCCGCACCGTGTTCTTTTATATCTTCGCCGAAGCTTTTATGTAAATAAATCTGACTGTCACAAACGCCGTGTATCCGATTATCGCGGCTGCCGCCACATCTGTAAGATAGTGCGCCCCGGCGGCAAGCCTCGTGTAGCCCATTGCCGCCGTGTATGCCGCGCTGACACAGAGTGCGGAAACGGCGAATTTTTTGAGCTTTTCAAAGCTTCTGCACAAAAGCGAGCTCAAAAACAGCGTGCATGAATATGTCGTGTGACCGCTCGGAAAAGAGTCGGCGCGGCTGTATATCCCCATGGCGTCGCCTTTTTTGTACCACGGAGTGAAAGCCGAAAAGTCGGTAGTATCTATCATTTCGCGCGTGAGAGGGGAGAATCTGCCCTCGCTGAGCCCGCTGCTGTTTTTAAAGCCGTTAGACCACGCTATCATCTCGCGGAACCTGACCCGCTGAGTCAGCGTTTTGCATTCTTCGACGCCCTTGCATATTGCGCCGAACAGAACCCCGGCAAACGCGAGCAGCTCAAGCTTTTTCAGTGTCTTTTTGTCTATCCTCGACGCTATTATTATTGATACCGCCGCCACAGCGAAGCTTATCGCAAAATAAATCGGCTGACTCCATTTGCCGTGCCCGGTGTTTATAAGAATGTTTTTTATGACATTCTCAATCAGCTTCTTCCAGCCGACTGCGCAGAGCACGAAAATTCCGGCGGAGGTGAGCGCCTTGAAGATTATATTAATTGTTTTGTGCGCTCTCGATTCGCAGTTTGATATCGGCTTTATTTTCGAAAATATCCCGCCGAACAACGCGAGCGTTCCGTTAATATCGCGCCTGCATACGAATATAATTGCGAGGGCGGGGCCCCACATTCCCCAGTAGACGAACTGACCGTATGACTCGGCAAGTCTTGCAAAGGTCTGCCCCGGCGCAAAGAGCGCCTCATCGATTTTCAGGTCGCAGAATGTGCCGAAAATCATAAGAGCCGCCGCTATGCCGTAGAATACCGCGGAAAATATGATATAGCCTCTTTTCTCTCTTTTTTTATTCATGACGCGCCGCCTTTCGTTTCTTTCTGAGTCGAGTATATCATAATTTACGGCGGCTGTTCAAGAAAAATATCGGCGTGCCGGCTGTGCGCAATCATGCGAATTTGTAAATTATTTTTAAATAATATGAATAAGCGAAGCATTGCATACCAAAAAGGTGTATAATATATCCGCAGGCGGGAGTCGGAGACTCCGGCTATCTGAAAACAAAGGAGCTGTGTAAAAATGAAACTTGTATTGCTTCGCCACGGAGAAAGCGAATGGAATCTCGAAAACCGCTTCACAGGCTGGACGGATGTCGACCTCTCCGATAACGGCAAAAAAGAGGCGCTGTCTGCGGGAAAAGCCCTGCTCGACGGCGGATACGACTTCGATATTTGCTATACGTCTTATCTCAAACGCGCCATCCATACTCTCGACGCAGTGCTTGATGTCATGGACAGGGCATGGCTTCCCGTTATAAAATCATATAAACTCAACGAGCGCCACTACGGCGCGCTTCAGGGGCTGAACAAATCCGAGACCGCCGAGAAGTTCGGCGAGGAGCAGGTTCTCGTCTGGCGGCGTTCGTTCGATGTGCGCCCACCCGTGCTCGAGCCCTCCGATGAGCGCAACCCCGCCAATCAGGCACAATACAGAGACGAAGATAAGTCAGAACTTCCGCTCGGCGAGAGCCTCAAGGACACGATTGCAAGAACCGTTCCGTATTTTGAGAGTGAGATTGCGCCGAAAATGCGCGAGGGTAAGCGCGTCATTATCACGGCGCACGGAAATTCGCTGCGTGCGCTCGTCATGCATTTTGAAAAGCTGACCCCGGACGAGATAATGAAGGTCAATCTCCCGACCGGCGTTCCGCTCGTCTATGAGTTCGACGACAATTTTAATGTAATATCCAAGCAGTATCTCGGCAATCCCGAAGTTATAGCCGCAAAAATAAACAAAGTCGCGGCACAGGGTAAAAAACACTGAGAGTGTGTCACAAATGACCGTACCTCCCGGGCTTTGAACCGGGAGGTATTGCTATGCCGTGGTTTTGCATAAAAATCTGTGCTTGTACGAATTGTTTTTGATCGTTTCACAGATAGTAAAAAATTTTGAAAAAAAGTGTTGACTTTAGTGTGGTAACGTGGTATCATACAATCACACTAAACAACACGGAGGAACACACCATGAAAAAAAGAATTGTTGCACTCGTACTCGCAGTCCTGACCCTCGTGCTTGCACTCGGTTTTGCAGGCTGCAAAAAGAACGATAAGACCGATTGGGACTACATCGCAGATAAGGGCGAGCTGGTCATCGGAATTACTTACTTCAGACCCATGAACTACATGGAGAACGGCGAGCTTGTCGGCTTCGAGACCGAGTTTGCCAAGGCTGTTTGCGAGAAGCTCGGCGTGACCGCAAAGTTCCAGGAGATCGACTGGGATTCGAAAGTTACCGAACTCAACTCCAAGACCATCGACTGCATCTGGAACGGCATGACCGCAACGGATGAACTCAAGAATCAGATCAACTTCTCCAGCGCTTACATGAACAACTCCCAGGTCGCCGTTATCCGCAAGGCTGACGCCGCAAAGTATAAGGATCTTGCTTCGATGAGCGGCGCTAAGGTTGTCGCAGAAGCAGGCTCCGCAGGCGAGATAGCCGTCAAGGCGGACGCAGGACTCAGCAAGAGCTACCTTCCCGTCAAGGATCAGGGCACCTCGCTTATGGAAGTCAAGAGCAAGACCGCCGATATCGCGATAATCGACGCTGTTACCGCAGCGGGCAGCATCGGCGAGGGAA
>CAVAWW010000009.1:0-48459 GCA_963592475.1 bacterium | reverse complement strand
GTTCAGCCCGCTTTTTTGATTTAAGAAAAAGGAGCGATCTTGTGATTATCAAAAACGCCGTTATACATACGGTAACGAACGGTACTATCGAAAACGGATACATCGAGTTTGATGAAAAAATAATCTCCCTGGGCGATATGAAAGACTGCCCGCAGGGCGAGGCTTATGACGCCAAGGGCGCGGCGCTCTATCCCGGCTTTATCGATGCCCATACACATATCGGCATCACCGAGGATTCGCTGACCTTTGAGGGCGAGGACTGCAACGAGATGACCGATCCCGTCACGCCGAACCTCAGGGCTCTCGATGCCGTCAATGCTCTCGACAGATGCTTTGAAGAGGCGAGAGAGGCGGGCGTTACCTGCGTGCTGACCTGCCCGGGCAGCGCGAACCCCGTAGCCGGTCAGATAGCGGCGATAAAGACCCACGGCGTGTGCATTGACGATATGATTGTCAAGGCTCCCGCCGCGATGAAATTCGCCCTCGGCGAGAATCCCAAGACCGTCTATAACGAGAAAAAGATGGCGCCCAGCACAAGAATGGCGACCGCCGCGATAATCAGAGAACAGTTGACAAAAACCCGCGAATATATCAAAAAAGATAAGGCAAGCCGCGAGTTCGACGCGAAGCTCGAAGCTCTCGCTCCGCTGTTTGAGGAGCATATGCAGATGCATATCCACGCCCACCGCGCCGATGATATCTTCACCGCCGTGCGTATCGCCGAGGAGTTCGGGCTCGATTATTGCGTTGTCCACTGCACTCAGGGTCATCTTATTGCCGACAGACTCGCGAAAGCCGGGGTCAAGGCGTTCAGCGGACCTCTCATCAGCGACCGCTGCAAGCCCGAGCTCAAAGATTCCACCCCCGCAACCCCGGGCGTGCTCAGCAAAGCCGGCGTAAAGACCGCGATAGTCACTGACCATCCCGTTATTCCTATCCAGTATCTGCCGCTGTGCGCGGGACTTGCCGTGCGCGAGGGCATGACTCATGATGATGCGCTGAGAGCCATAACCATAAATCCCGCCGAGATGTGCGGAATCTCCGACCGCGTCGGCTCGCTCGAAGTCGGCAAGGATGCCGATATGAGCCTGTTCGATTCCGATCCGCTGACCCTCTTCGCAAAGCCGCTGCTCGTTGTCGGTGACGGCGAGATTCTCATGGAGGGAAAGTCCAATGCGTGAGATAGATGTCAGCCTCATAACCGAAGCGGTCAGCCGCGCGTGCATCAGCGCCAACAAAGTTCTGCCCGATGACCTCGCAGAGCTTATCAAAAAGAGCGCCGATGCAGAAACTGACGATGTGCCCAAAGATATAATGTGCCGCCTGTGTGATAATCTCTGCGCCGCAAAGGAGCTGGATATCCCCATCTGTCAGGACACCGGCATGGCTGTTATCTTTGCAAAGGTCGGTCAGGATGTCCACTTTGTCGGCGGCAGCTTTAAAGATGCCGTCAACGCCGGAGTCGCAAAAGGCTACACCGAGGGCTATCTCAGAAAGTCGGTCGTCGCCGATCCTCTCAGGCGCGTCAATACCGGCGACAACACCCCGGCTGTTCTGCATATCGAGCTTGTCGAGGGCGATAAAGTCGAGCTGACTGTCGCTCCCAAGGGCTTCGGCAGCGAGAATATGAGCGCGCTTAAAATGTTCACTCCCTCCGCCTCGCGTGAGGATATTATAGATTATGTTGTCGATGTCGTCCGCCGCGCGGGGAGCAACCCCTGCCCGCCGATGGTTATAGGCGTCGGTATCGGCGGCGATTTTGAGCAGTGCGCGCTGCTCGCCAAAAAGGCTCTCTGCCGCCCGGTCAGTGAGCCGAACGCCGATGAGTATTACGCCGCGATGGAAGCGGAGATACTCGAAAAGGCGAATGCCCTTAACATAGGTCCTCAGGGTTTCGGCGGCAAGACGACCGCGCTGAGTGCCGCTGTCGAATTTGCCCCGACTCATATCGCGGGACTGCCCGTCGCGGTCAATATCGGCTGCCACGTTACCCGCCATGTGACCGTTGTTGTCTGATATCTTGCCTTATTATAGAAAATTTGTAAATTTTTTAGAAATGCAGCTCTTTACTCTTTATTTTTTTAGTCATATGTGCTACAATACAATCAGAGACAGAAGTCTCCAATAATTCTAAGGGGCTGACATTATGAAAATAGTTATTACTGGACGCAAGTGTTCGCCGAGAGAATCATTCAAGGAGAGAGCGGAGAAAAAGCTTGCCAAGGTAGAGCGGTTCTTCGGCGACGAGGCGGAGGCAAAGATCACCGCCACTGTCGAGAAGTCAGGTCAGACAGTTGAGATAACCGTTATCAACAACGGTATGATATTCCGTGCGCAGGAGCGGGCGGAAAATATGAACGATGCGCTCGATAAATGCGTCGATTCGCTCGTTCGCCAGATTCGCAAGAACAAAACAAAGCTTGAAAAGCGTATGCGCTCCGCCGCATTTGATGAACTCAATGACGGCGCGGATGTTGCGGACGAGAAAGAGTATGACCTCGTCAGAACAAAGCACGTTGCAGTCAAGCCGCAGACGGTCGATGAGGCTATTCTTCAGATGAATATGCTCGGCCACGAGTTCTATATGTTTATAAATGAGGCAACAGGTCTTGTCAGCGTAGTATATTGCCGTACCGACGGCGGCTACGGTCTGCTTGAGCCCAGCGCCGAATGATTTGAATTTGCTTTTCTGAACAAGGGGCGCGCCCTGGTGCGCCCCTTGTACTATGTAAAGCCGAAAGGTAGTTTTGATGGATATAAATTTCGCAGTACCCTGTCTGCTGGGTCTTGAGGCGCCGATAGCCGAAGAGCTCAGAAATATGGAGGCGTCGGATGTCCGCGCCGAAAACGGCCGCGTGCTTTTCAGCGGCGACGAAAATATTCTTGCCCGCGCAAATATTTGCTCGCGCTTTTCCGAGCGCGTGCTTGTGCTTCTCGGCTCGTTCGAGGCGCATAGCTTTGAGGAGCTTTTTCAGGGCACACGCGCCCTCCCGTGGGAGCAGTGGATCGGCGCAGACGATGCGTTCCCCGTCAAGGGCTATTCCATCGATTCCGACCTTTTCAGCGTGCGCGACTGCCAGGCGATAATCAAAAAAGCGGTTGTCGAACGCCTCAAACAAAAATATTCTATCGAGTGGTTTGAAGAGAGCGGACCTGTCTATCAGATTCAGTTCTCTATAATGAAAAACAAAGTTTCGCTCATGCTCGACACCTCCGGCGCGGGACTCCATAAGAGGGGATACCGCCAGAATGCAAACGACGCCCCTATAAAAGAGACTCTTGCCGCGTCGCTGTGCTGGTTCTCGCGTCTGCGCCCGTATCATTCGCTCTATGACCCCATGTGCGGATCGGGTACGATACTTATCGAGGGCGCGATGATGGCGCGCAATATCGCCCCCGGAGTCAATCGAAATTTTGCCGCCGAGCGTTGGAGCAATATCCCGCGCGATGTGTGGTATACCGAGCGCGAGCGTGCGCGCGACCTTGAGCGCGAGGCTCATGACTTCTTTGCTTACGGCTCCGATATCAGCCGTGAAGCTGCGGCTCTTACCGCCGCAAACGCCGAAGCTGCCGGCGTTGACGACCTCGTCAGCGTGCGCTGCTGTGAATTGAAAAAATTCGTTCCGCAGACCGAGCGCGGAACTCTTATATGCAACCCGCCCTATGGCGAGCGTATGCTTGATATCGAGCAGGCGAACGCGCTTTATCGCGACATGGGCCGCGTGTTTGAGCGCCGCCACGGCTGGTCATACAGCATCATAACTCCGTGCGATACTTTCGAGCAGGAGTTCGGGCGCAAGGCTGATAAACGCAGAAAATTATATAACGGCATGATAAAATGCCAGTTATTTATGTATTTTAAATAAGGCGAAAGAGGTAAAACAGGAGGTATTATTTGTGAAACATATTTTCCTCATCAATCCGGCAGCAGGAAAGAAGGGCAATGCCGAGAGCATTATCCGTCCCCAGATTGAGGACTATTGCGGCAAAGCTGGTCTCGACTATGAGATCTATGTCACAAAATGTCAGGGCGACGCCCAGAACTACTGCAGGGAACACGCAAAATCCGGCGAAGCGCTCCGCTTCTATGCCTGCGGCGGCGACGGAACTCTCTATGAGGTGGTCAACGGCGCTTACGGCTATCCCAACTGCGAGGTCGCAGTTATCCCGCTGGGCTCGGGCAACGATTTTGTCCGCCTGTTCGGCACAAAGGAGCAGTTCTGCAATGTCGAGGCTCAGGTCACGGGTATCCCCGTCGAGCTTGATGTTATCAAGTGCGGCGACAAGATAGCCATCAACCAGTGCTCCATGGGCATGGACGCCGAGGTTTGCGCGAAGCAGTCCTATTTCAAGAAGATGCCGCTTATGACGGGTGAGACCGCGTATGTCGCGGCGGCTCTCCAGGCGCTCTGCAAGAAAATAGGCCATGAGTTCACCGTGGCCATCGACGACGGCGAGCCGATAAAGCAGGATGTCCTGCTCTGCGTCGCGGCGAATTCCCGCTGGTACGGCGGCGGCTTCAAGGCGGCTCCGCTCGCATGGCCGGATGACGGCAAGCTTGACTTTGTTATCATCCGCCACGACAGAGGTCGTTTGCGCCTGTTCCCGCTTCTTCAGAAGTATAAAAAAGGTCAGCATCTCGGTCTGCCGATGACCCAGTATATCAACGGCACAAAGCTGACTATCCACAGCGACGTTCCCGCGGCGGTCAATATCGACGGCGAGTGCGAGTATGTCAACGATGTCGTGTTCGAGCTTGTTCCCAAGGGAATCAAGTTCGTCGTGCCTCAGTTCTCCGAGTTCCATAAAGGCAGAACCGAGCGCGAAGCGGCAAGAAAATAAAACAAAAAAGCACTGCCTGACGAAAGCCGGGCAGTGCTTTGAAATATGAGCTTTGTTTATTCGGTGACCTTGTCCGTGCGCAGCCTGTATCTGCGGTCCCTGAGCAGCTTTTCGAGGCAGTGCGGGCAGGCGGGACGCTCGGGGAAGAAGAGTCCGCCTGGGTGAACATTCAATTTGCCGTGATAATCGGAACCTGATGTCACGCGCAGATGGCTGTATCTCTTCGCCCACGCTACGGCAATCTCGTTGTTCGATTCGTGACCGGGGTGGGCGTTGTATATCTCAACTCCGTCGAGCAGCTCGTCGTCGGTGACCGTCATGCCGACTCTGAACGGGTGCGCCTGAAAAACGATGAGATTATTCTCGTCCGCTATCGGTCTGAAGTCCTCAAGGCACTCGATTCTGTCGAGGTCGGGATGCGAATAGACAAAGTCCTCGTTGAAGCCGTAGACAAGATAGTCGTTGTCGTTTTCGAGGAATCTCAGCTCCATGCCGAGGAGAACCGTGAAATCTTCGGTCTCGAGTGCCTTTGCAGCTCTGTAACCCTCGAAGAAATGATCCGCTTTCTTCTCCCACGGCTCATTTGCTATCTTTTCCATCGTGCCCGTATGCATGTGGTCGGTTATGACTATTCCGTCGTAGCCGAGATTTTTGAAAGTATTTACAACCTGCTCCGCAGGAACTTCGCCGCACCTGCTTGTCTGCGAGGTGTGCGCGTGCATTTCAAAAAGATATTCTTTCATCCGTCTCACTCTTTCTCATTTTGTCGTGAGTATTATACTCCGATCTCAATGTTTTCGCAATTATTTTTTGAATTTTGGAGAATTTATGAAAAACTATTCGCTTATTATCTGGGATTTTAACGGCACTCTGCTCGACGATGTCGGCGCGGCGCTCGGTTCCGTCAACGATATGCTTGCCCGCCGCTCAAAGGAGCCGATAACGCTCGATGAGTACCGTGAATATATAGATGTGCCCATCCGCCATTTCTATGAGCAGGTGCTCGACCTTGAAAATGAGGACTATGATTTGATACTCAACGAGTTTCAGCAGGGCTACGAAGCCCATGTCAAAAACTGCGGACTGACTCGCTTCGTCTCTGCGGCTCTCGAAGAGGCAAAGCGCCTCGGCATCCCGCAGGTCGTGCTCTCGTCAAGTGAACAGAGCCAGCTCGAACGACTTTTGAGGCACTATGAAATCGACGAATATTTCGACTCCGTCCTCGGCGCGGACAACCTCCTTGCCGGCAGCAAGGTCGAGCGCGCGGAAAAATTTATCGAAGAGCACGGCGTGGATGCGTCAAAAGCCGTCGTTGTCGGCGATCTTCTGCACGACTGCGACGTCGCAAAAGCAATCGGCTCGCAGTGCCTGCTTATAACGAGCGGACACCATGACCGAGCCCGTCTCGAGAGTGCCGGCGTGCGCGTTGAAGATACGCTGAAAAGCTTCGTGGAGGAAAACTGATTTTTCCCGCCACTTGAAGAAAATCCTTATATGTGCTATTATATTATACTGCGGGCGAATGCGTTTGCCCGCAGATATTTATTGCAAAAAAACGGGAGAACAAGATGATAACAGTATCCGATCTCAGCTTCAATTTCGGCACCCAGACCCTGTTCAAGGGCGTCGATCTCAAATTTACGCCCGGCAACTGCTACGGTATAATCGGCGCAAATGGCGCGGGCAAGTCAACATTTCTGAAAATACTTTGCGGCGAGCTTGAGCCATCGCACGGCTCGGTCATAATCCCGCCGACCGTCAGAATGTCCGTGCTCCGTCAGGATCACTACGCTTTTGACGAATACACCGTGCTCGACACCGTTATTATGGGCAACCGCCGCCTCTATGATATAATGAAAGAAAAGGACGCGCTCTATGAAAAGCCGGACTTCAGCGAGGAAGACGGAATGCGCGCCGCAGTGCTCGAAGAGGAGTTCGCCGAGCTCGACGGCTGGGAGGCAGAGTCAGACGCGTCAAAGCTGATTCAGGGTCTCGGCCTCGAAGAGAGCCTGCTCTATGAGCAGATGGCGTCGCTCTCCGGTTCGCAGAAGGTCAAAGTCCTGCTCGCACAGGCGCTTTTCGGCAACCCCGATATAATCCTGCTCGACGAGCCTACGAACGATCTCGATATAGCCGCCGTCAAATGGCTCGAAGATTTCCTGAGCGAATATTTCGGAACGGTCATAGTCGTTTCGCATGACCGCCATTTCCTCAATAATGTCTGCACGCGAATAGTCGATATCGATTATTCCGAGATAAAGATGTATGTCGGCAACTACGAGTTCTGGTATGAGTCGAGTCAGCTCATTCAGAAGCTCATAAAACAGCAGAACAAGAAAAACGAAGAAAAGGCGAAGGAGCTTCAGGCTTTCATCGCAAGATTCTCCGCAAATAAATCGAAGTCCCGTCAGGCGACTTCGAGAAAGAAGCTGCTTGATAAGCTCACTATCGAAGAACTCCCCGCGTCGAGCCGCCGCTATCCGTTCGTCGGCTTCGATATGGACAGAGAGGTCGGCAAGGATATTCTTACGGTCGAGGGGCTGAGCAAGGAAGTTGACGGAGTGAAGCTTCTCAACAATGTCAGCTTCACCGTGCGCAAGAACGACAAAATAGCCTTTGTCGGAAAAAGCGAGCAGGCGATAACAATGCTCTTCAAAATTCTCATGGAAGAGGAAACTCCCGACAGCGGCAGCTTCAAGTGGGGACTTAGCACCTCGCGCTCCTATTTCCCGGCGGACAACTCCGCGTTCTTCAACTCCGATCTCAATCTTATCGATTGGATGCGCCAGTATTCAAAGGATCAGACGGAGACTTATATCCGCGGCTTCCTCGGCAGAATGCTGTTCTCGGGCGACGCGGTTCTGAAGCCCGTCAATGTCCTCTCCGGCGGCGAAAAGGTCAGATGCATGCTCTCTCGCATGATGCTCTTCGGCTCGAATGTTCTCATTCTCGATCAGCCGACGAACCACCTCGACCTTGAGTCCATAACCGCCGTCAACAACGGACTTTCGGATTTCAAGGGCAACGTGCTGTTCTGCTCGCACGACTATGAGATAGTCAACACCGTCGCCAACAGAATAATCGAGATTTGCGACGACGGCGTTATCGATCATTCGGGCAACTACGACGATTTTGTCGAGTTCAAGGAGAGCCGCGGCATGGAAGTCACCACGCTCTGACTCGGATTGATATTTTTTGTGGTTTGTGGTATAATCAAAGCGGAAAATAGCGGAAAATAAAAATGATTTTTCGGGAAGGACAGTGAATTATGAATAATCAGAAAACTGTCAAAAGTGCAAACAGCGAAAAGAGCGCAGTGCTCTATATCGTGACCTGCGCGCTGGTCGTCATTCAGCCGCTGCTCGATATACTTTCGTCTATTGTTATCAATCTCGGCAAGGCGAATTATATCAGCGTCTCGGGTGCCGTCAGGGCGATTATCGTCGTCGCCGTGACCGTGTTCACCCTCGGCTTTTATAAGGGTAAATACAGCACTCTGTTCAAAGTCTATAACGGTATCGCCGCCGCATATATCGCGCTGATGTGCCTTATGAGCGCGACCCGCGGCGACCATGTCGCGTTTTTCTATATGCTCGGACTCATGGCGGATACTTTCTTCTTCGCGTTCATGTTCCTACTCATATTCGAGACCGCGCAGACCGTCGGACGCAGAGTTCACCCCGCCGTTATAGCGGCGACGGCGCTCATCTACGCGCTGACACTTGTTATAAATTATCTTTCAAAGAAGGGCACGTTCCATTATTCGACCTCGTTCGCCGTGGCGCTCGCGCTGCTTATCCCGACAGCCCTCGTTTTCTTCGTCTCCCATCTCGGCAGAAAGAAAGCGGATAGCACAAAGCCCGCCGATGCGGCGCTCTCGTGGATAGTCCCGGCGGCAGGCATTATCTTGCTTCTCGTCGGCGCAGTGCTCTCGAATTCAAAGCCCGTGCTCTTCGTCTCCGTCATATTCTCGGCTATCCTCTTTATGTGGACGTTTTCATCCTGGCGGGACGGCAGAAAAGAGAATCGTCCGCCCATGATGCGCGCGTTCCTTTCGAGCGCACTTTTCTGCGTGCTCATTCTCGCGCTCCTGCCGATATCTCCCGTGAAGAGCAGCTTCGACGGCACGTTCAGCTTCAAGGGTATGTTCTATACATATAACGGCCAGCAGTCGCCGACCGTCAACCCTAACGGTGACGACCCGATCTTCGGCGATGAGGACGAGGACGACGGCGGAGATTATGTCCCGAACCTCGATTCCGGTTATGTGCCCGGCAGCGATAAAAAAGACGACGACACACCAAATGGCGATGACAAAAAGACCACCGAAAAAAGCTCGGCTTCTACAGCAGGCGAATCCACAAAAGAACCCGCCGGCGACAGCACTGATGATACCTCCGAAGAGACAACGGAGATAAGCACCGAGACCACAAGATGGTGGCAGACGAAGCCCACGATACCGGACAGATCCGATATCGAGAGCTTCCTTACCGATATCAGCAACCGTGTCACCCGCCCGGAGGAGAGCACGATGCCGCCCGTTGAGACAAAACCGGAACCCACCGCTCCGCCCGATACGGAGGAACCCGGCACAGCCGCATCGGAGGAAAATCGCAGCCCCGCCGCCGCGATAGGCTTCGGCTCGCTCAGAAGCCCCGCGCTTCCGAATGCCGGCGCGATAAATATCGACAGAACGGTTTATTATTCAAAGATGTTCGGCGAGGGTGATGTCCAAACAAAGCTCTTCGGCTTGAAATTCGCCGCACTGTTCGATCAGACCGATTCGATAAAGACCGCGACAAAGGTCCATTCCGATCCCATAACCGTCGCACTCAACTACGGTATTTTAGGCTTTATTGTCTATATCCTGCCCGCAGCGTTCATCTTCCTGAAGCTGCTCGCTTTTATCCTCGGAAATCTTTCAAAAGTTTTCCGTTCGGCAGGCTGTGCAGTCTATATGTTCACTTCCGTCGTTATTCTGATTCTCTCCGCGCTCGACGGCGATATTCTGGCATTTTCTGCAGTCGGCGGCGTCGCGTCGGCCATTTTGGCGAATGCGCTCTCCGTCAGCGAGGATGCGCGCGACCGCTCGGCGGAAAATAAATAACACGCTGATATATCAAAAATAAACAGGGCGTCCCGCTTGCGGGACGCTTTTTTGATTTCTGTTGCATTTCAGAATTTTTATCTCTGCTCTCTGACGAATTTCCGAAAAATTTTCATAAAAACTCCGCTTTTCCACAAAAAATATTGAATCTAAATGGTACTATTTACATTTATATTTAATAGTGTGTATAATGAATATGCTGAAAATCGCAGGAAAACAAGGCTTGCTTTTGTGCCTTTGCCCGATGCGGATTTTTGAATAATTGTTGATTATATCCTGCATTTTTTGCAGGGAAAGGAATGATATATAAATGGAAAATCTGGGGTATTACAACGGCAAATTCGGTCCTCTTGAAGAAATGATGGTTCCTATGAACGACAGAGTGTGCTATTTCGGCGACGGCGTCTATGACGCGACTTACAGCCGCAACGGCGTTATCTTCGCCCTTGACGAGCACATCGACCGTTTCTTCAACAGCGCGGGACTGCTCCGCATCGAGCTTCCCTGCACAAAGGACGAGATGAAAGACATTCTCAACGATATGGTCGGCAAGGTCGATTCCGGCAACAACTTTGTCTATTGGCAGGCGACCCGTGGCACGGGCATCCGCAACCACGCGTTCCCCAAGGAGGGCAAGGCGAACATCTGGGTCACTATAAAACCCGCCGAGGTTCAGGATCTTTCCCGCCGCATAAAGCTCATAACCCTCGAGGACACAAGATTCCTTCACTGCAATATAAAGACTCTTAATCTTATCCCGAGCGTCATGGCGGCTCAGAAGACCGCCGAGGCAGGCTGCGACGAGAGCGTTTTCCATCGCGGCGACAGAGTCACAGAGTGCGCTCACAGCAACGTACATATCATAAAGGACGGCGTGTTCAAGACCCATCCGACCGATCATTATATCCTGCCCGGCATCGCCCGCGCGCATCTTATCAGAGCGTGCAAGGCGAACAATATCCCGGTTGACGAGACTCCGTTCACCGTCGCCGAGCTTATGGATGCCGATGAAGTCATTGTATCTTCGTCCGGTTCGTTCTGCCTTGTCGCAAACGAGATAGACGGCAAGCCCGTCGGCGGCAAAGCTCCCGAGCTTATCGACATCCTCCAGAAATACCTCGTCAAAGAGTTTACCGACGCTACAACTGTCTGAGGGAGGGGAGCGGTATGACGCAAAAAGAGCTCACTCTTCTCAATTTAGGCGACAGCCTCGATAACATCTCCAACATCGACCCCAGAGGATACGGCGTGTGTCATATCCTCTATCCCGCTTCGCGCGAATACACGGGCGGCCCCCTCTGCATGAACGCGGCGGGGAAGCTCTGCGACACTCTGAAGCAGGATGACCTCGTCTATATAATGACCGGCTTTGTCCTGCCTCCGTTCGGCAGTGCCGAGACGGACGGCGTTATCAGCTCCGTCCTGCTTGCGCGTTCGCTCGTTATCGCGTTCGGCGCAAAGCCCGTTATCGTCTGCCAGGAGGAGAATGTCCCCGCCGTCAAAGCTATGGCGGCAGTTGTCGGACTTCATCTCTATGAGTCGATAGACGAGCTGAAAAAATATCCGATATCCATGGCTGTCGTGCCCTTTACAAAAGATAAATCAAAGGCAGAGAGCTGCGCCGATGAGATAATCTCCCACGGCAAGCCCGCAGCAGTTATCAGCATCGAAGCGCCCGGCGAAAATAAAATCGGTAAGTACCATAACGCCACAGGGCTTGATGTGACCGAACTTGAGGCGAAGATGGATATCCTCTTCGATAAGCTCCGAGCCATGGGCGTGCTCAATATCGCGATTGGCGACCTCGGCAACGAGATAGGCATGGGCACTATCGCGCCCCATCTGCATAAGCATATTCCCTATGCCAACGAGGGCGAGTGCCGCTGCGGATGCGGCGGCGGAATAGCCGTTCGGAGCATCACCGACAATATAATCACCGCGACCGTCTCCGATTGGGGCTGCTACGCGATGATAGCGGCGATAGCTTATCTCAAAAAAGATATTGATATCATGCACACCGCCGAACTCGAGGGTGAGGCAATAACCGCCGCCGCGCGCAACGGGATGATCGATATGTACGGCTGGTGCATCCCGGCTATCGACGGCTTCGGCAAGAGCATGAACATGACGATAGTCAACCTCATGCGCGAGTGCGTCAGCTACGCGCTGAGACTTGAGGACACCTGCAAGACCTGGTTCGAAAAGGTCATTGACAAGGGCTTTTTCGGCGAATAACCAAAAAGGGGTAAAAAGCTATGAACGAAACGCTGTTTCTTCCGGCCGGAGATTCGGCGGTCAATGTTGAATTCGGCAGGACTATAGACCCCGAGATAAACAAAAAAATACGCGGCCTGTCTGACTCGCTGTCCCGTAAGCCGATACGCGGGGTGACGGAATGTATTCCTACATTCCGCTCCCTGCTCGTCTGCTACGATCCCTTGCAGACGGGCTGCGAGGCTTTGATAAAGAAGCTCAAGAAGCGGATAAAATCGCTCGATCAGGTGTCGGGCGGGGAGAAGAGAGTGTTCAATATCCCCGTCTGCTACGGCGGCGAGTTCGGCGAGGATATAGCCTTTGTCGCGTCCCATGCCGGGCTCACCGAGCAGGAGGTCATAGACATACACACGGGCAGAGATTATCTTATCTTCATGCTCGGATTCCTGCCCGGCTTTGCCTATCTCGGCGATATGGACAAACGCCTGCACACTCCGCGCCTGTCAAACCCGCGAACAAGTATTCCTGCGGGCTCCGTCGGCATAGGCGGCGAGCAGACCGGAATATATCCGCTCGCGTCTCCTGGCGGCTGGCAGCTTATCGGCAGAACGCCCGTTAAGCCCTACGACCCGACCCGTGCGGAGCCGATACTCTATCGCGCAGGCGACTATATACGCTTCTTCGCCGTCGATGAACAGGAGTATCGCCGCATTGAAGAGCTCGTCAGCCGCAACGAATACGAGTGCAGAATAACGACCGGGGAGGGCAAATGATATGAGTATGCATATAATCTCTCCCGGTATGCTCACCACCGTTCAGGATCTCGGACGCCGTGGATATATGGCGTCGGGATTCCAGCAGGGCGGCGCAATGGATCAGCTTGCCGCCCGAGCCGCCAATATCCTGCTCGATAACAGCGAGTCGGACGGCGTGCTCGAAATGACCCTGCTCGGCGTTAAAGCTTATTTTGACGAGGACAATGTGATTGCGATAACCGGAGCCGAGTTTGCTCCCAACGTGACCGATTCCGAGACGGGCGAAGTCACCGAGCTTCCGATGAACTGCGCCGTGCGCATCAAAAAAGGCGATGTTCTCGATTGCGGGAGCGCCAGGAGCGGACTTCGCGGCTATCTCGCCGTGGCGGGCGGCTTTGATATCGCGCCCGTTATGGGCAGTATGTCAACGAATCTGAAATGCAAAGTCGGCGGCTTCGAGGGCAGAAAGCTGAAATCCGGCGATGTTCTGCCGCTCAGATATCCGCAGAGTGATCTCTACGGCATGACTTCCAGAGTTTTCGAACCCGAGAAACAAAAAGACGGCACAGTTACCGTCCATGTTATACCCGGCCCGCAGGATGATTATTTCTCCGACAAGGGCAAAAATATCTTTTATTCCGAAACTTATTCCGTCACCGGCGACTCCGACAGAATGGGCATAAAGCTCGACGGTACGCCGGTCGAGAGCGTTGACGGCGTCGACATCATTTCGGACGGCATCGTCGCGGGCTCGGTTCAGATTCCGTCCTCCGGCAAGCCGATAATCATGATGGCGGACAGACAGACTACCGGCGGCTATGCAAAGATAGCCACGGTCATCACCTCTGATTTGCCCCTGCTCGCCCAGCTTCGTCCGGGCGGCAGCCTGCGCTTTGAAAAGGTCGATCTCCAATATGCCGTCAAGCGTATAAAACAAGACAACAAAGTTCTCAAAAAACTACAGTATAAGATTCTCAGAGCGGATACCTCTATATCCGGCTCCTGATTGGAGGCAGATAAAATGGACTATTCTTCGATGAGTCCGCGCGATGTAAGACAGCTTATAAGAGAGGGCAAAATAACCTGCAACACTTCAGGCATGTGTGCGGGATATGCTCAGGCGAACCTCTGCGTTCTGCCAAAGGATCTCGCCTATGACTTCCTGCTTTTCGCTCAGCGCAACCCGCGCCCGTGCCCGATACTCGAAGTCAGCGATGTCGGCTCGCGCTTTTTGAAAAAAATAGCCCCCGGCGCGGATATCGCAAATGATATTCCGAAATACAGGGTCTATGAAAACGGCGTCATGACCGGCGAATATACGAGCGTCGAGCATCTCTGGCGCGATGATTTTGTGAGCTTTCTTATCGGATGCAGCTTCTCTTTCGAGTCGGAGCTGATAGCCGCAAATGTGCCGATAAGGCATATCGAAGAGGGCAGGAATGTCCCGATGTATCTTACAAATATCGAGTGCGAGCCCGCCGGAATTTTCCACGGAAAAATGGTCGTCAGCATGCGCCCGCTGCCCTATGACAAGATAGTCACCGCCGTCGCGGCGACTGCCGCCATGCCGAAAGTCCACGGCGCTCCGATTCATATCGGCGACCCGTCCGTTATCGGTATAAAAGATATCTCAAAGCCCGATTTCGGAGATGCGGTTACTATAAATCCCGGCGAAGTTCCGGTATTCTGGCCGTGCGGCGTCACTCCGCAGTCGGCTCTGATGAGTACGAAACCGCCCATAGCGATAACTCATTCGCCCGGGCATATGCTCATAACCGATGTCAAAAATGTCGAGCTTAAATATTGACAGGGGGCATAGATATGCACAAAATAGATCTTAACTGCGATCTCGGCGAGAGCTTCGGCAACTATAAGCTGGGTCTCGACGATGAGGTCATAAAATATATTTCGTCCGCCAATATAGCCTGCGGCTTCCATGCGTCCGATCCGCTCGTGATGCAGAAGACCGTTGCCCTCGCGCGCGATAACGGCGTTGCGGTCGGCGCGCATCCGGGCTTTCCCGATCTCGTCGGCTTCGGCAGAAGAAATATGAATGTTTCGCCCGCCGAGGCAAAGGCGTTCGTCCAGTACCAGATAGGTGCGCTCTCCGCATTTTGCAAGGCTGCCGGCTGCCGCCTTGCCCATGTAAAACCCCACGGCGCGCTCTATAATATGGCGGGCAAGGACGAGATTCTCGCCGCCGCCATATGCGAGGCTGTCTATGAATTTGACCCCGAGCTCATTCTCCTCTGCCTCTCGGGTAGCAAGATGATGAGCGAGGCGAAGAAAATCGGACTCAGAGCCGCAAGCGAGGTCTTTGCCGACAGAGCCTATGAGGATGATGGCTCTCTCGTCGCAAGAGGCAAGCCGGGCGCAGTCATAACCGATGAGGACGAGGCGGTCAGCCGCGTTATCGGTATGGTCAAAAACGGCACGGTCGAGTCGATAAACGGCAAAATAATCGAATTGAAGCCCGATTCGATATGTCTTCATGGCGACGGAGTCAAAGCGGTTGAATTTGCAAAGCGTATAAAAGCGGAACTCAACGCAAACGGTATTGAGACCGCTCCGCTTGCCCAAATAATCTGACAAAGGAAGCGATAACGATGCAGTATCATCGTATATATGCAAGGATAGATATAGATGCGATTCTTCACAATCTCGGTGAGTGCAAGCGCCGTATACCCGAGGGGACAAAGGTTCTTGCGGTTATCAAAGCGGACGGCTACGGCCACGGTGCGGTCGAGCTTGCGCATCAGCTTGAGAGCGAGGTCGATTATTTCGGCGTCGCCGTCATTGAAGAGGCGGTCGAGCTTCGCCGCGCAGGTATAAAAAAGCCGATCCTCATTCTCGGTTATACTTCGCCCTCGCAGGACGATTTGCTGATAAACTATGATATAACGCAGAATATCTATACCTATGATATGGCAAAGCGCCTGTCGGATAGGGCGGTCGCCCTCGGCAAGAAAGTGAAGTTCCATATCGGACTCGATACGGGTATGTCGCGTGTCGGATTCCAGGACAATGACGAGAGCGTCGAGCAGATAAAGAAGATAGTCAAGCTCCCGAATCTCGTTCTCGAGGGCATTTTCAGCCACTACGCCCGCGCCGATGAGCTCGTGAAAACAACGGCGTTTCTCCAGTCGGAGCGCTTCGATCTGTTTATAGATAAGCTCGAAAAGGCTGGTATAAATATACCGATAAAGCATCTGAGCAACTCGGCGGCAGTCGAAGAACTCGAAAAGCACTATGATATGGTGCGTTTCGGAATCTCTCTCTACGGGCTCTATCCCTCGGAAGAGGTCGACAAATCGAGCGTTGATCTCATCCCCGCAATGGAGCTTCGTACAAAGATAGTCAATCTCAAAACTGTCCCTGCCGGCTGCGGAGTCAGCTACGGCCACACATTCGTGACCCAAAGAGAGACCCGTGTCGCAACCATACCCGTGGGCTATGCCGACGGTTATCCGCGCGCCCTTTCCTCAAAGGGCAGAGTGATAGTCAACGGTCAGTTCGCGCCGATAATCGGCAGAGTGTGCATGGATCAGTTCATGATAGACGTGACCGATATCGAGGGCGAGCTGAATATCGAGGACGAAGTCATTCTCATGGGCAGCGACAACGGCTGCACGATAAGCGCAGAGGAGATAGGCGATATGTCGGCGAGCTTCAACTATGAGTTCGTCTGCGGCGTTGCCCGCCGCGTCCCGCGAATCTATTTCAAAGACGGCAAGCCTTATAAAGAAGTATCTTATATTATGGACAGGGAATAAACTGTTAACAAACATTCCCCAAAGCAGTTATAATTAAAACGATAAAAATTTATCGAAGTACCCTGCAACATCTAAAGGTTTACATCCGGTTGCAAGTATGATTGTGTTAAACAAGGATGAAAACGCAGGCAGGCTGCCGCATGTCAAGTTTGAAGACGCGGTTAAACGCAATCAGACTACGCAAGGCTTGTAAAGTTTTAGGTGTTGCAGGGTAACAAGGAGTGTAACAATGTCAAAAGTGAAAAAACAGCCGAGCTTCAAGTCTTATGCCGCGATGTGGATCGCCATCATTGCCGCCTATGCGGTATGGATGATAGCGTTCATGCGCAAGATAGTGCTCGTCAACTATGCAACGGTAGAGGAACGTACCGTCGACGGCATCACCCATGCCAACATCAGCGGTATGATGGGTCACGAGTGGCTCTATCCCATCTGGGTCATAGTCTCGTGTATCTGCCTTGCAATGTTCATCGTCTACATAAGAGTCCTGCTCTACGGCAAGGAGCCCGGCAAGGCGCTGAAAATATTCTGCCTTTTCGGCGTTATCTTCGGCTGCGTCTATGTCACATGGTACGGCTTCTTCGGCGATCAGCCTTTCATCGAAAAGGTGAAGTTCATCACTGCGAGCATGATAGGTCTCGACTTCCCGTGGCATTTCAGAGGCTGGGGCGTTATCGCTTCGGCAACCGTGTTCACCAACACGCTCTATGCCTATCGCAAGTTCGGCTATCACAGCCGCGTCGGCGTTATCCTCGGCTCGATCGGCAGCGCCGCAATTTATGTTACTATAAATTGCCCGTCGATGGGTGAGGAGATGCATCTCGATTCTCCGCGCTGCATGGCGCATTGGACGGGTGCGCTTCTGTTCGCGTTCTGCTGCGCCGCTCCCATGGTGCTCTTGCTTATAAATAAAGCCAGAGAGTTCAAGGGTCGCTTCATGGTCGGTCTTATCGTTTTCTGCGCGATACTTCTCACAATGCTCGTTCTCCTGCTGACTGTCGGCAAGAGCGCAATTATTGAGAACATCCCGATGCAGGCGGCATATGTCCTGCTCTTCCTGCTCAATTTCACCAACATCTTCCCCGTGAAGAAAGCCGAAAAAGCTCCGGCAAAAGAGGCGGCGACCGTCTGATGAAAGAGAGCAAAAACAAGAAAACATTTGACGGCAAAAGCGGAGGCAGCGTCGGTATAGGTCTTGCATTGGGTCTTGCAATCGGGCTTATGATGGGTGTGGCAATGGATAATATCCCTATGTGGATGTGCCTCGGTATAAGCATCGGACTCTGCTGCGGAACTGCATTCGGCGTCTCCGGAAAGGGAAAGTCTAATCCCGATGATTCTGATGAAGCCTCAAAGCCGATTGACCCCGACGATCCCGACGATGAGGATCTTAACGAGGACACCGACCAATATAACTGAACAAAATAAAAATACCGCTGAAGTTTTATCTTCAGCGGTTAGTCTGTTTTTGCACGGTCTTAAGGCTCACCTGTGTAAGGGGAGCTGTCACGGCGAAGCCGTGACTGAGGGGTTGTTGTAGTGAAAACTTAAAAAACGGCAATTCTTAAAATTTGCAACTTATTCAAAACAATCCCTCCGGCGCTTCGCACCGCCTCCATTCACACGAGGGAGGGCGTTGGTTCTTGCAAAGCCTCAAAGCCGGGTCTATCTACAAGCTGAAATACCGCTGAAGTTTTATCTTCGGCGGTATTTTTGCGCCTTATCAGTTTTTGTCTATCGTCTGCAGGAATCCGCCTGCGAGCGAGAGCATTTTCTCGTCAACGCCGAGCTTTCCGGCAAGCTTGATCATAGTCTTGACCTTCACCGGGTAGATGGGCTTGAGCAGGGGACTTGAAACAGCCTTTGCTGCAAAGTCTCCGGCGGCGTTTTTGATTATCTTGTTGACCTCGCCGTTGCTGAGCACTTCACCCATGCTGTCCTCAACCGAGAGCTTGTTCGGGTCGCCCTCGCCGTCCGTCGCAACGAACCAGTTGCGCACGAATGAGGAGTATTCTGCGGGCATTTTGTATTCGTCAGTGGCTTTTTCGATGCCGTTTACCGTTATTGTGTGCGACGGGCGAACCTTGCCGCCGCGCGCTTTGATAACATTTTCGCCGAGCTTAAGCTCAACATCGTCGAAGACGAACACTCTGTCCGCATTTTTCGTGTAGGTCTTGCCGTTTACTTCGAGCGTTACCTCCGGGCAGTTGGAGTAGACTTTTATCGTGCTCTTTCCGGCAGGTCTGTTGACGTATCTTTCGCCGGTGATGTGAACGAACTTCTTGTCGCTCCAGTATGCCTTGTAGAGCCAGAACGCGTCTTTCTTCGTCTTGCGGTCGAATGTCACAAGACCCTTGTTGTTTCTGCCTCTGACGCCGCCCTCGTTTCTCGATGCGGAGCCGAAGTCGAACATGTTCCAGACATATGAGCCCCAGAGCCAGTCGCGCTCGTTTATCGATTTGATATAGTGCTCATGGTAGATAGCCTGATAGTCCTCGCTGTAGTCGCCCTGAACAGGGGAGTCGGAGTGGTATTTCGTGATGCCCTCCGCGCCGTATTCCGAAAGGCAGAGCTTGCCCTCGGGGTTCTCTCTGTGCCACTCGTCGAGCCAGTTGTTTATCTCGTCGCACGGGCTCACGTACCAGCCGTAGTAGTGGTTGTAGCCGATGATATCGGTGATGTGGTTGAGCGGTGAGTTCACCGGGCACGTGGTCAGCTGGGCGCATGTCGTGTATCTCGTCGGGTCAAGGTGTCTTGCAACCTTGTGCATATGCTTGAGGAATGTTATAAGCTTCTTGCTTGCGCTTCCGGCTATTGTAATTTCGTTCTCGATGCCCCAGCAGAATATCGACGGGTGGTTGTAGTTCTGCTTGATGAGCTCGACGAGCTGCTGCTCCGCGTTTTCATTGCGCTTGGGGCTGAAACGGGAGATAACCGGCACTTCTGCCCAGACGAGCAGTCCGCTCTCGTCGCAGAGATCATAGAAATAGCTGTTCTGCTGATAGTGGGCGAGGCGCACCGAATTCGCGCCGACATCGAGGATTATCTTGACATCCTCCGCGTGCTGCTTCTCGGTTATGGCATTGCCCATGTTCTCTCTGTCCTGGTGGCGGGAGACGCCCTGGAGCTTGATGTGCTCGCCGTTTAAGAAGAAGCCCTTGTGGCTGTCGATATGATATTCTCTGAGTCCGGTTCTGATATCGATGTTGTCCGCGATTTCTTGTGTTGTGCTGTCAAAAATCTCGCATCTGACGGTGTAGAGATACGGATTCTTCCTGCCGTTCCAGAGCACCGGGTCTTCAACGGGCAGCTTCGCGCTGATTATCGGGCGAAGATCCGCTATTGTTGAAGCCTTCTCGTTGCCGTCGGCGTCGATGAGCGTGAAGCGAGCCTTGTGCGAGCAGTCGGCGTTGTCAATAAGCGCCTTTATGCTCAGCTCCCAGCCGTCCTCGCCGACGCGGCGCGGGGTGATGTATATTCCGTCCGAGCCGTAGTCGTTCATGGTGAATCTGCAGTCCGGGACTTCGATAAGATTGACATCGCGATAAACGCCGCCGTAGAATGTGAAATCCGCCATAGTCGGGTAGACGGACTCGTCCGGCGAGTTGTCGGCGGTTATGTCAACGCGGCAGCCGTATCTGATGTAGTCGGAGATATCGACTCTGAATGCGGAATATCCGCCCTCGTGGACTGCGACAAGCTCGTTGTTGACTCTGACTTCCGCCTTTGAGTTGACTCCTCGGCATTCGAGGAACGTTTTCTTGTCCGATTTCGGCAGCTCTTTGGAATATGTCGCCTTTGTGCGAAGATATCCGTTTGTGCCGTCCTGACCGTCAAAGGCGTTCCATGTGTGCGGCAGATTGACGGTCTCGGTCTTCCCGTCGAGCGTGAAGAGCCAGCCGTCGTTTATCCTTATAACATTTCTCATTTTATGACCTCCCGTAAGATGATCTTATTATATACTGATACTAACAGAATACACATTGAAAGTCAATTGATCGACCTTTCACAGGTTATATAATACACCCAATATTTTAAACTTGTGTGAACGAATCATCACTTTGCTTGAATATTTTTTGAAAATCTGTTATTCTAAATAATGCCGGAGGACATCCGGCGAAGTGAAGAGAAAGGAAGAATACGAAATGTCAGTTATAACTGTTACAAAAGATAATTTTGATAAAGAAGTGCTCCAGAGCGATAAACCCGTCCTGCTCGATTTTTGGGCGTCGTGGTGCGGTCCGTGCCGCATGGTCTCGCCGATAGTTGACGAGATAGCCGCTGAGAATCCCGACAAAAAAGTCGGCAAGGTCAATGTCGATGAGGAACCGGAGCTTGCATCAAAGTTCGATGTTATGAGTATACCCACTCTGCTCGTGTTTGAGGACGGCGAGCTGGTCAACCGCGCCGTCGGAGCGCGCCCGAAAGAGATGATACTCGATTTGTTTGAGGAGTAATTTAAAGTACCGCAGGCTCTCTGCGGTATTTTTTGTTTGCTGATGTAACTTTGCGGATGTAACACTGATGAGAGGAGATGCGGTATGAAAAGCTCAGTCAAACGCATTATCTGTATAGGCGTTGTTGCCGTTGTTGCCGTTTGCGCGGCGCTATTGGCGCACTTTTTCCCCGGAAACAGCGCGGACGGCTCCGCGGATATAGTCAGAGCTTCCGTCGACGAAAACGGCATGGCGTCCTTCGGCTGCAAGTCGGATAACGACTATGCGGGTCTTGTGCTCAACAGAAAGGATAAGACGTTCAATTTCATGCAGTCGTATCGGTTCTCCGCCGCTCTGAGCGGCACTTACGAGGAGGATGACGATTATCTGATACTTACCGCGAAAAGCTACGACTCGCAGAGCAAATTTACATTCAAAAAACAAAAAGACGGTCTCGAATTTATCGCCAAAAAGTCCGACCCCGTGCGGGAGTTCTGCTATTCTGAGGATTCCGAAAAGACTGATAAGTGCTTAAAAAATAAAGCTCTTTTCACGCCCGAGTCTATCCGTACCGATGTTATAACTTACATCGGCAAGAACGAGCACGACGGCCAAAAAGATTATGCCGAAATCGTCCTGTCTCCCGCAGACGGCAGTTATTCAATGTACAGGAGCGGCATGAGCGACTGCTCGACCGGCACTTACGAAGAAAAGGACAACCGCCTTATTCTCAGCGACGACAACGGCAGGGATAAATATTATTTTTCAATCAGCGGCAATGAAATTGCCCTAGATTCGGCAAAGTCGGCGAAAACATCTTATATTTATTCCGATGCTGTGCTCGAAAAGCTCGCGGGAGGGCAGCATCCGTCCGATGTCCTTGAAAGCTATTTCAAAAGCTGACAGTATTATAAATTAAAAAAACATCCGCAAAAAAGCATCCGCAGAAATTTTCTTTCTGCGGATGCTCGATTTATTTCTTATGCCTTTTACGCCTCGGGGCAGATGTTCGTCGCAACGATATCAACGCCGGTGCCGAGTATGTTTGCGCAGACAACATCGCCGATCTTGACCGGAGCCTTGATCTCAAGCTTTGCTATCTCCTTGACGCAGTCCTTGACCTTGTCCTTCGGAACAGCCTTTGCTGACTTTACGGAAACAACGGGGTGAACGCCGCCGCTGACCTTGACAGTTGTCGTCAGGCTTCTCTCGGGGTGGGTGCACTCGGTTCTCGCGTAGGCGTCGCCGCGCTTGCAGGTGTTGCCGGTAACGCTGAGGATCTCTCCGTCGTCGTTGAGCTCAACGGAGATCTGGCAGCCCATGGGGCAGGCGACACAAATAATATCTTTTACCATGATTATTCCTCCACCTGAATTTCGATTATGCCGTTCTCATCAAAGTTCTTGAGCATGTCGCTCTTGATGATGACGTTCTCCATCTCGCCGGGAGCGAGTCTCGGGCGTTTCTTGCTGATGAGCGTCTCGCCGTTGTAGGTGACAACGACCTTGGCATTCTTGTGAACGTCGCCGACTCTGAAGAAGAGCTTGACATCCTCGTCCTCGCCGAGGGCTATCTTCTGCGGTACGATGTAGCGCACGCCGTTGATGCCTCTGGTCTTGACATATTTCTTCTCTTTGTTTCCGCCGTTCTTTATGTATCTCGCTGCGCCCTCGCCGGCCGTCTGGCTCTCAAGAGTAACGAAGTCAACAAGATCGTGAACGTGCAGCACGTTGCCGCAGGCGAAAACTCCGGGGTGGGTGGTCTCTCTGTATTCGTCGACTATCGGGCCGCCGGTGACGCGGTCAAATTCTATACCCATGTTCTTGCTCAGCTCGTTCTCGGGGATAAGACCGACGGAAAGCATGAGCGTATCGCAGGGGACATATTCCTCCGTGCCGGGAATCGGGCGGCGGTTATCGTCGACCTTTGCAATGGTGACGCCCTCAAGGCGCTCCTTGCCGTGAATGTCGATAACCGTGGTGCTGAGTTTGAGCGGGATGTCGAAGTCGTTGAGGCACTGGACGATGTTTCTCGTCAGTCCGCTCGAATAGGGCATCAGCTCGCAGACCATCTTGACGTGCGCACCCTCAAGGGTCATGCGGCGCGCCATGATAAGACCGATATCACCCGAGCCGAGGATAACGACTTCCTTGCCGGGCATATAGCCGTCAATGTTGACATATTTCTGCGCAGTACCTGCGGAGAGAACGCCGGCGCAGCGGGTGCCCGCGATGTTGAGCGCGCCTCTCGGACGCTCGCGGCAGCCCATGGCAAGAATGACTGCGGTAGCGTCAATCTCAATAAGACCGTCCTCTTTGTTGACTGCGGTGACGACGTTGTCGTCGGAAATGGAGAGCACCATCGTGTCTGTCTTTACGACAATGTCGGTGTCCTCAACAAGCTCGATGAAACGCGCGGCGTATTCGGGACCCGAAAGCTCCTCGCCGAAGTAGTGCAGACCGAAGCCGGTGTGTATGCACTGCTCAAGGATACCGCCGAGAGTCTCTGCGCGCTCGAGTATGATTATCTTTTCAACGCCGCTTTCGCGCGCCTTGAGCGCAGCGGCCATGCCTGCGGGGCCTCCGCCGATAACGGCAAGATCATATTTAAGCATTAGTATTCATCCTTTCATGCTGCGAAAGTTCGTAAATCACTTAGTCCTGCCGAAGAGGATCTTTGACTCTCCGCCGCATTTTGTTATTTCATCAAGCTCCTGACCAAGCTCTCTTGCGAGTATCTCGACTACCTTCGAGCCGCAGAAGCCGCCCTGGCAGCGACCCATTCCGGCTCTCGTGCGGCGCTTTACGCCGTCAACGTCTATAGCGCCTGCGGGCGCGTGGATAGCGTCGAGGATCTCGCCCTCGGTTATAGTCTCGCAGCGGCAGATAACTCTGCCGTATGCGCTGTTCTTTTCAACAAGTGCCTTGCGCTCTTCCGCGCTCATGTGGCGGAAACGCACGGGAGCGGGTCTGCCGGGGATGAAGTCCGCCTTCTTGCTGACTTCGCCCTTGTCCTGCAGAATCATGTCGCAGACGTAAAGGCCGATAGCGGGAGCGGAGGAGAGACCGGGCGACTCGATGCCGGCAACGTTTATGAACTTCGCGTCCTTCTCGCTGGGGGCGATGATGAAATCGTCGCCGGTACTGTGGGCGCGGATGCCTGCAAACGAAGTGATGACGTCGCGGGTCGAGAGCGACGGGACGGATCTCAGAGCGGTCTTGAAAACGCCGTTCGTGCCGTCTGCGGTGGTCGAGCAGTCGTCCTTTTCGTCTATGTCGACTGCGCTCGGACCTACGAGCAGGTTGCCGTCAACGGTCGGGGTGACAAGAACACCCTTGCCCATCTTTGAGGGACACTGGAATATCGTGTGCTTTACCTTGTTGCCGACTGCTCTGTCCATGAGCATATATTCGCCCTTACGGGGAATAATGGTTATTGAATCGTCGCCGATGAGAGAAGCTACCTTGTCGCAGAAAACGCCGGCGGCGTTGACGACATATTCAGCTTCAATCTCGCCTGCGTCGGACTTGAGGACGAAGTTGCCCTGCGCGTTCTTTTCAATAGCCGTAACATCAAAATTGCGGAAGAACTCGACGCCGTTCATGACTGCGTTCTCAACTGTCGCTATCGTCAGCTCGTAGGGGCAGACGATTCCGGCGGTCGGAGCGTAGAGCGCGGCGACTGCCTCGTCGCTGAGGTTCGGCTCTTCGCGGTGAATAGCCTCTTTGTCGAGAATCTCGAGTCCGGGAACTCCGTTCTCTTCGCCTCTTGCCTTGAGCTCTTCAAGAGTCTCAACTTCCTCGTTCGAGAAAGCGACGACATATGAGCCGATAGGCTTGAACGGGACATGGAGCGTCTCGCACAGACCGGGCATTGCGGCAGTGCCCTCAACGTTGAGTCTCGCTTTGAGGGTGCCGGGCATTGCGTCGAAGCCTGCGTGGACAATAGCGCTGTTGGCCTTTGTTGTGCCCATCGCCATGTCGCTGCATTTTTCAACCAATGCGACCTTGATGTTATATCGGCTCAGCTCTCTCGCGACCATTGCGCCGCTGACGCCTGCACCGATAATTGCTACATCGTATGACATATTTTTACCTCCAGACGGAAATAGTATGGCTGGTTTTACAGACATAGTTATTATACCACTCTTTTTGCCGGCAGACAAGTATATAAAGCGCCATAATCTATATTTTTGTCGTTATATTTGCTCTCAATTTATGACAATTTAATTATTGTGAAAATTTTGCGCCCGCCTTAATAATTGCGCTCGCACAGGCAACAATAAACACCGACTTTACCTTATTTGCGGATTTCAAATCCGCACGGGAGGAAGAAAAATGGAAGAATATCTTGTGCAGATGAAGGGAATATCGAAGTTCTTTCCCGGAGTCGTTGCACTCGACAAAGTCGATTTCGAGCTTCGGGCGGGCGAAGTGCATGCACTGCTCGGCGAAAACGGAGCGGGAAAATCCACGCTGATGAAAATAATCGGCGGAATATATCAAAAAGACGAGGGCGAAGTGAAGATACGCGGCAAAACGCAGGAGTATTCGACCGTCGCCCAGGCGTCGGAGCTCGGCATCGCCGTTATCCATCAGGAGCTCAATATGTGCCGCCACCTGACCGTGGCGGAGAACATCTTTCTCGGCAGGGAGCTCAAAAAGGGCGGCATGGTCGATTTCAAGGAGCAGAACGCCCGCGCGTCAAAGCTTCTCAAAGAACTGAGCCTCAATATCGAACCCGATACCGAAGTCGGCAAGCTCTCCGTGTCAAAACAGCAGATGGTCGAGATTGCAAAGGCTCTCTCGACAAACGCCGATATTATAATCATGGACGAGCCGAGCTCAGCGCTGACAGAGCGCGAAACGCAGGAGCTTTTCAGAATAATAAACGAGCTCAAAAATATGGGCAAGGGCATAATTTATATCTCTCACCGCCTTGAAGAGCTCGAAAATATCGTCGACAGGGTCACTGTCATGCGTGACGGAAAATATATAAAGACCGCCGATTTCAAAGATCTTTCAATAGGCGAGATAATCGCCCTCATGGTCGGGCGCGAGATAACCGAAAAATATCCGCATGAGCAGACCGAGCGCGGCAAAAAAATCATGGAGGTCAAGGGGGTATCCACCTCCGAGGTTCAGAATATCTCGTTCGATCTCTATTCCGGCGAGATACTCGGCTTCGCGGGTCTTGTCGGCGCGGGGCGAACGGAACTCGTCAGGGCGCTCTTCGGCGCGGATAAAATAACAGCGGGCGAAGTTGTCGTCTACGACAAGAGCGTGAAACTCAAAAGCCCGCGCGATGCTGTCAAGGCGGGCATAGTCTGCGCGCCGGAGGACAGAAAAAAAGACGGTCTTTTGGTCGAACTCGATGTCAGCGAGAATATCGCGATAGCGAATCTCGATACGCTCTCGAACCCCGTCGGAGTGCTCAGCGCAAAGCGCGAGCGGGATATGGCTAATCGCGCCGTGAAAGAGCTGAAAATAAAAACGCCGTCTATAAAAAGCGAGGTCAAAAATCTTTCGGGCGGCAACCAGCAGAAGATAGTCGTCGGCAAATGGCTCATGCGCGACGCCAAAGTAATAATCTTCGACGAGCCGACGCGCGGTATCGATGTCGCCGCCAAGGTCGAGATATATAACCTGATGAACAAGCTTAAAAAGAGCGGCATCGGCGTTATGTTCGTCTCGTCTGAGCTGCCCGAGGTGCTCGGCATGAGCGACAGGATAATCGTCATGTGTTCCGGGCGCATCACGGGCGAACTCAGCCGCGATGAAGCCACGCAGGAAAAAATAATGGAGCTTGCAACAAAGTTCCGCACGGAGGTGAGCTGAATGTTCAAAAAAATGCTTTCCGCAAGGGGAATGGGACAGGTGCTCTCGGTCTTTGCGGCGCTGATAGTTATGATAATCGTCTTTGCGCTGATAAATCCGCTGTTCTTCTCCGCAACCAATATAACGAACCTTCTGCGCCAGGTGGCGCCTATATTGATAATCGGCGTCGGTCAGTCGTTCGTCCTCATAACCGCAGGAATTGACCTTTCGATAGGCTCGGTCGCGGGAATGTCGTGTATGATAAGCGCGACACTGATGACAAAATTTAATATGAACCCGATTTTGACCGTGCTCATAACTATTATTTGTTGTCTTGCAATCGGTCTTGTAAACGGACTTCTTATCTCCGTCGCAAAGCTCCCGGCATTCATAGCCACCCTCGGTACTATGATAATCGCCCGCGGTGTCGCGCAGATTGTCAACGGCAACATGAACACCAACGGCATATATTCCGACGCCTTCAAGAATTTCTTCTATTACGGCCGCTTCCTCGGGATATATACCCCGATCTGGATAGCAATAGTGCTCTTTGCTTTCTTCGCGTTCATTCTTTCAAAGACGGCACTCGGCAGGCATGTCTATGCCCTCGGCTCGAACTATGAGGCGGCGCGCCTGTCCGGGGTCAATGTCGCCGCGGCGCAGACGAAAGTTTATGTCATATCTTCTTTTCTCGCCGGCGTTGTCGGCTTGATACTCACCGCGCAGAGCGGCATGGGCAGTATGGACGCCGGTTCTAACTATGAGCTCAACGCCGTCGCCGCGTCCGTTATCGGCGGAGTCAGCACCATGGGCGGGCAGGGTATGCTTCTCGGCACCGTCATAGGTGCGTTTATCTGGGGCGTGCTCAATAACGGTCTCCAGTTCGCAGGCGCGCCTCTTGCGCTTCGCAATATAGTCATCGGCATAGTCGTTATAATCTCCGTGCTTATAGACAGAATCGTCCACGGAGGCAAGCGGCTCAACACAAATGCCGCCAAAGGGCTCAAGCTCGGCGGCGGCAGAGAAAAAAGAGAATAAACGGAGGACAGTATGAAAAAGATACTCGCAGTTATTATGTCGGCGCTGCTGATTCTGACCGCCTTTGCGGCGTGCAGCAGAAGCGGCGAGGGCAACAACACGGCGCAGGGCATGACCGAGAGCGCCGCCAACGCCAAGTACAAAGTATATCTCATCACTATCGACAAGATGGATCAGCACTGGGTCTCGGTCGACAAGGGCGCGTCGGATATGGCAAAGCAGCTCGGCATCACTTATAAATGGGATGCCCCCGATGTCAAGGACAACGCCAAGCAGATTGAGGCGGTCAACAACGCCATTGCCGACGGCGCGAGCCTGATAATGCTCGCCGCAAACGACCCCTCGGCAATTTCGCAGACCGTCAAAAATGCAAAGGACAAGGGAGTCAAGATAATCTATGTCGATTCTCCCGCAAACGAGCCTGCGGTCACAACTCTCTCGACCGATAACTATAACGCAGGCATGATAGCGGGCGAGACTATGCTCGAAGAGCTCAAAAACGCGGGCATAACGAGCGGCAAGATAGGCATAATCGGCGTCAACACCGCCACGAATTCGAGCATGAACCGCGAAAAGGGCTTCCGCGAGGCGATAACCAAGGACGGCAAGTTCACTCTGCTCACTACAGAATATAAAGATGGCAACTTTGCATCCTCGCAGGAGGCGGCAACCGGCTTTATAACCGGCAACTCCGACCTCGTCGGACTTTACGGCACCAACGAGGGATCGACCGTCGGCGTGGGCAACGCTATCAAAGATTCCGGCAAGAAGATAATCGGCATCGGCTTCGATACTTCAAACACTATCGAATCGCTGATAAACGACGGAAGCCTCAAAGCAGTCATGGTGCAGAACCCCTATACCATGGGCTATCTCGGCATGGCGCAGGCACTCGCGGCTCTCAAAGGCAATTCGACGGGCCCCGAGTCTATCGATACCGGCGTGTCCGTCGTCAGAGCTTCAAAATAAAACAATAACAAATTCAGCCGCCCCCGCATAAACTGTTGCGGGGGTGTTTTTATGCGCCGGATGCGCCGATTCAATATTCGCACTCTGCCGCGCGGGGCGTTCAGGGCTCTGTGCGCTTTTACTCTTGCTGTTTGCCTTGTGCTCGTTGTCGATGCGCGGCTTCGCCCGGCGGTTCGCAATATCGCCATGACCCGCGCAAAGAGCCTTGCCGTGCGCACGGTCGGCGAGAGCATAGAAAAATTTATATCCGAAAATCCGGAGGAGTGCTCCGCGCTTGTCAGCGTCGGCTCGAACGACGGAAAAATAGGCTCAATGTCGCTCAATGCCGCTTCGGTAAATTTGTTCAAGTCCCGCCTTGTCCGCGCCGTTGATGAAGCGCTCGAAGAAAATGCAAAATTTATTGTAAAAATACCGCTCGGTTCAATTACCGGCTCCGAAGTCTTTGCGGGCATGGGACCCGAGATACCCGTAACCGTCCGCATGACGGGCGGCGCGGAGGCGCAGATAACGGATGAATTTACTTCTGCGGGCATAAACCAGACCCGCCACAGAGTTATGCTGAAGGTCGAGTGTTCCGTCTATGTTTTTCTTGGAGGGAACGAGGGCGCGGCGAATTTTTCGGATGAGTATTGCATCGCCGAGAATATCGTCGTCGGTACTGTCCCGCAGACCGCCGTGACAATAGATATTCCGCAGCGGCAGTGAAATAAATTGTTGTTAGATGTATTCAAGTTGTGGTATAATAACCGAAGAGAAAAAGGAAGCTTAAAAGGAGGAATCCCTTTTGACCGACAAGGAGCAGAGCGCAAAACGCGCGCAGGAACTCAGAGATAAGCTCAATTATTACAGCAGAAAATATTATGTCGATGACGATCCCGAGATAGAGGACTACGAATATGATATGCTCCAGCGCGAGCTCAAGGCGATAGAGGATAAATATCCCGATCTCGTGACCCCGGATTCCCCGACCGTGCGCGTCGGCGGCAGCGCGGAAAATCTGTTCTCAAAGGTCGAACACCGCGTGCGCATGGAGAGTCTCCAGGATGCGTTCAGCTTCGCGGAGATAGAGGAATTTGACCGCCGTGTCAGAGAGACCGAGCGGGATGTTCACTATGTCGTCGAGCCGAAGATCGACGGACTTTCCGTTTCGCTCGAATACACAAACGGCGTGCTGACCCGCGGCTCGACCCGCGGCGACGGCGATGTCGGCGAGGATGTTACTGCAAACCTGCGCACCGTGCGCTCGATTCCGCTGAAAATAAAAACTCCGCTGCCTTTTCTCGAGGTCAGAGGCGAGGTGTATATGCCCAAGTCGGTCTTTGCCTCTCTCGTCACAAGACAGGAGCTCGACGGCGAAAAGCCCTTTAAAAACCCGCGCAACGCCGCCGCGGGTTCGCTCAGACAGAAAGATTCAAAAGTGACCGCAGGCAGGGGACTCGATATCTTCGTTTTCAATGTCCAGCAGATAGAGGGCGCACAACTCAGCTCGCATAAGCAGTCGCTCGATTTCCTGCGTGAACAGGGATTTCATACTATTCCGTTCTATACTCGGTTCGATAATATAACCGATGTCATCTCAGAACTCAAGCGCATCGGCGAGATACGCTCGGGACTCGAATATGATATCGACGGCGCGGTTATAAAAGTCGATGATTTTGCCCAGCGCGAACGCCTCGGCAGTACATCGAAATTCCCCAAGTGGGCGGTGGCTTTCAAATATCCGCCCGAAGAAAAGACAACGAAGCTCGTTGATATAGAGATTGGCGTCGGGCGCACGGGCGTGCTCACTCCGACTGCCGTTTTTGAACCTGTTCTTCTCGCGGGTTCAACCGTCAGCCGCGCAACGCTCCATAATCAGGATTTCATAACAGAAAAAGATATCCGCATCGGCGATGAAGTCGCCGTAAGAAAAGCGGGCGATATAATCCCGGAGGTCGTGCGCGTCGTGTCGCACGCGGAAAATTCCGTGCCGTATATCCTGCCGTCAATCTGCCCGTCCTGCTCCGCTCCCGTTATCCGCGAAGAGGGCGAGGCGGCTGTCCGCTGTGTCAATCCCGAGTGCCCGGCTCAGCTGCTGCGCAATGTTATCCATTTCTGCTCACGCGACGCTATGGATATCGAGGGGCTCGGCGATGCCCTCGTCGAAAAGTTTATCTCCGAAAATCTGATATCAAATGTCGCAGATATCTATGACATAACCGCAGGCGAGATAATGATGCTTGAAGGGCATCAGGAAAAGTCGGCGAAGAATCTCGTCGATGCTATCGAACGCTCGAAGCAAAATGACCTTTCGCGCCTGCTGTTCGCTCTGGGCATACGCCATATCGGTCAGAAAGCGGCGAAGCTTCTCTCCGAGCATTTCGGCGATATTGATTCTATAATCGCCGCATCCGAAGAGGAGATAGCCGAAATAGACGGCTTCGGCGGAATAATGGCAAGGAGCGCGGCGGAATTTTTCTCCATGACTCAGACTGCAGATTTAATAGAACGACTCAAAGCGGCGGGAGTCAATATGAAATCGCTCAAAGAGAAGAGCGACGACCAGCGCTTCGCGGGTCTGACTTTTGTTCTCACGGGCACTCTGCCGACGCTTTCGAGAAAAGAAGCGACGGAGATAATCGAAAACCTCGGCGGCAAAGCGTCGTCGTCAGTCTCGAAAAAGACTTCGTATGTTGTCGCGGGCGAGGAAGCCGGGAGCAAACTGCAAAAAGCGACCGACCTCGGCATCCCGGTCATAACTCAGGATGATCTGCTGAAAATGGCAGGAATATAAATAAAAGGGGTGAGAATAATGAAAATTACGAAAATTTCAGTGGTGCGAATAGTCGGTATGTTTCTGATTTTCGCGACGCATCTGTTTTTGGGCTTTTACGGAAGCTCACTTGGATATGTTTTTAATGTCGGAGTTCCACTGTTCTTTATTATTTCCGGATATTTGTATGGCAAAAAGGAAATAAAAGAGCCGCTGAATTGGTATTTTCGGCGTTTTGTAAAAATATGTATCCCGATGTACATATTTGTTCTGCTTGTTTGGCTTTATTGCTTCATAAGATATGAGGCAAAGTTCCCGTACAGTTATATTTTGAATTTACAGGGTCTTAGCTTTATTTTTATAAAAATGAAAGTGGGCTATTTTGTTTTGCCCGAGTCGATGAGCGGAATCGGCCATCTCTGGTTTTTGACGGTCATAATGTTGTGCTATTTGCTGCTTATCCTTATGAAAAAGTTAGAAAGCACAAGTTTCATGAAGAATGTCGAAAAAAATCCGAAAGTCGAAGTTGTGCTCTGTATTTTAATTGTTGCGGTGCAGATAGCGTTGGCGTATGTCGGCTTTCAGATTGTGTATTTTATTGAATTTTTCCTCGGATATGCAATGAGCAAAAAAGATCTGAGCTTCAGAGGGAAAAAATCTTTTCTGTTGATATCTCTGATTATGGTGGCGGCGTTAGGCACAAGGCTTGTTGTGAGAAAATTTGCCGACGGAACAGTACTCCATGATAATATAGTTGTTTCGTGGTCGCAGTGCGTGTTGGCTTTGTGGATATATGCTTTCTTCGATTTTCTCCTTTCGAATCTGCCTAGGCTCGAATCGGCATTGGGAAAATCAAAGCTTATAAGCTGGCTGGACGGAATATCATATTTTGCCTATATTACGCACTATATATTTATAAAAGAACCGTTTAATTTACAAAAGTATATCCCTAATATGATAGTCGCAACGCTCGTTTTCCTTGTTCTTTCATTTGCCTCAGCAGAAATTTTGAAACTTGTTTCAAAGCCGCTTACCGGTTGCCTCAATAAGTTGGCGGGAAAACTCAGCAAAAGAAAACTGAAGAGCTGATATAATAAGAGCATCCGTACTTTTTTGTGCGGATGCTTTATTTTTGATATTCGCGCCTGTATGCGGCGGGGGAAAAGCCGGAGTAGCTCTTGAAAACCCGATTGAAGTGGCTCAGGCTGTAGTAGCCGAGCTGCATTGAGATTTCAAGCGTTGTCATCTTGGTTCCGCTTAGCAGCAGGCAGGCGTATTCGCATTTTGTGTCCCTGAGATATGCCGAAACCGTCTTGCCAGTGTATTTTCTGAAAGCTTCTATAACAACGGGCGGCGAGAAGTTGCTCATTTTGTATACGTCCGCCGCGCTGCATGTCATGTATTCCGGCGAGCGTATCTTTTCGAGCATGTTTTCAAACCACTCGGGGCAGTCGATTTTCTGCGTGAGCTTCGAGCTGTTTATTATCGAGATAAAATCCGATGCGGTCGAGCATATTACGCTCGCCGCTTTTTCGTATCCGTCGCCGATGAGCTTGTTTATAAGACTTGCCCGCGAAGAAAAGTATGCCTGCTCCTCGGTCGAGAGTGCAGCCGTCAGCGGCTTCTGTGACTCGAACTCTTTGGAATCTATTCCGAGAGCCGAGCAGATTTCTTCAAACTTTTTCGGCGAGATGCATATGTTCATGTGTATGCTCGAAAAATTCTCGATGCGGCGCAGCTGATGAATGTCGCCGGGGCATATCATGCATAAAGTGCCTTTGCTTATCTCAGAAATTTTTCCGTTTATCTCGTGGCAGACGCGCCCGTCCGTTACAAGAAAAATCTCGTAGTAGTTGTGCCCGTGCTCCGTCGTGCCCTCAGAACCCCAAAGATGAAATGACACGGAATATTTGCTTATAATCGGATTCGTCCTGTAGTCGATAATGTTCAGCCTGTCCGTATCTTTTCACTCCTTCAATTGGTGCTTTCTTAAAAATAACACACTTTATCGGCGATTTCAAGAGCTTATATTGATTATAAAAACATAAAATTTAAAAAACCGCTTATTAACATTAAAAAATAGCAAGAAAAACAATATATACTGTTTTATAATAAATACAACATAATTTTTATGGAGTTTGCACAAAATGCCTCAGCTTAAACATTTCGTTGAAAAGTCCCGCGAGGGAACCTATTATACAATACCGTTCACCGTGCCGGAAAATGTCTCGCACGTCACGGTGTCGTATTCCTATTGGCAGGGCACAAAGGGACTCGTTAGAGAGATACATCCGCAGAATATAATCGACCTTGGTCTCATGGACGAAAAGGGGAGATTCCTCGGCTGGTCGGGCAGTTCGCATCCGAGCATATTCGTCGGCGAGGATAAATCCACAAACGGCTATCTCGTGCAAAGACCCGAGCCCGGCGAGTGGTCTATAATCGTCGGCGCGTATCATGTCGTGCCCGCAGGTGTCGAGGTCACATATGATATTGAGTTTGAATATCATAAACCCGGCAATCCTGAGCCGAAGCATTATAAACAGGATGCGTCCGAAGATATATCTTCTGATAGCGTGAATGCCGAACCCGAACTGCTCTTCGGCGACTTGCATATACATACCATAGCCTCCGACGGCGCGCTCGATTCCGAAGCCGTCGGGAAGCTCGCCCGCGATATCGGACTCGATTTTGTCGGGCTTGCGAACCACAATAACTATGCCGATAATTTCTGTCTGCCGGATATCCCGGGGCTGACATTTATATATGCGGTCGAATGGACGCACTACAAAGGGCATATGAATTTCTTCGGAGCCAAAGCGCCCTTTGAAAACAGCTTCATAGCAAACACACCCGAAGAGATGGAAAAGATAATCAACGACGCCCGTTCGCTCGGCGCAGTCATATCGGTAAATCATCCGAAATGCCCGTTCTGCCCGTATAAATGGAACAGCATGAACTTCGATATGATCGAGGTCTGGAACGGACCGATGCGCGGGACGAATATCCGCGGCATAAAATGGTGGACCCAGCTTTTGCGCGAGGGCAGACGCATACCCGCCGTCGGCGGCAGTGATTTCCATCGCCCTAAGGATTTTGCGAAGCTCGGCAATCCGATAACGGCAGTCTATTCGCCGTCGCGCCGCCGCGAGGATATACTGAAAAATATCCGCGCAGGGCACTCTTTCGTTTCGAGCGGGGTTGACGGCGTGCGCCTGACTCTGACCTGCGGCGATGCAATGATGGGCGACGCTGTTCGCTATGATAAAAACAAAAAACTCCATCTCCATGCCGAACAGCTCCGCGGCGAAACGCTTGTTCTTGCCACCGGCAGCGGCGAGCGCGTGATAAAGCACTTCGCGCACGGAAATCTTGATATCGATATAGAGCCGAAAAACGATAAGTTCGCTTATGTCAAGGCAATCAGAGGGTGCGGAAAGCTCGGCGCAGTCCGCGCGCTCACAAATCCGATATATTTTCAGAAAGAGGAAGAGGAGGATAACTGATGGAACCTTCAAACACTTTGAACCGAAAACGCACTTCCCCGTTCCGCTACGGCTTCGGAATGCTCGGCACATCGATTCCGATAAATATGCTGAAATCATATGCCGCCGCATATTATGTTCTGAAACTCGGACTCATCACGACCGACCAGATGGCGAAGATACTGTTTATCTACACCTTTGTCGATGCCATAGATAACCCTGTCTACGGCTTCCTTTCGGACAGAACGCATACAAAATGGGGCAAGCGCAGACCGTGGCTCGTTATCGGCACTCCGCTGATGATTCTTTGCTTCGTGCTGTTCTATAATATGCCCGCGCGCGTGCAGTCGAACTCCGGTCAGGCTTATCTCTATATTCTGTTGATGTACATACTCACCGGTACGCTCGATTCGCTCATGAATGCAAACTACGGCGCTCTGTTCCCGACTCTTTTCAAGACCGATGAACTCAGAGCAAAGACCAATGCTATAAGACAGGTTTGCCAGCTTGTCGCGATGGTTATTTCTATCGTGCTCACTCCCGTTGTCACTTCAAAGATAGGCTATAATCTCACCGCAATCGTCTACGGCGTTATCGCCCTTGCGGTCATTATGTTCATGACCTTCGGCTGTCACGAGAATATCGAAGAAGAGGAAGCGGAAGCGGCAAACGGCGAGAAGCCCGATCTCTTCAAGGCTATATTCGCCCTCATCACCAACAGCAAGTTTTGGATATTCGGCTTTGCAAACGCGCTCTATTCCGCCGCGTTCTCACTCATTTCTCAGGCGATCCCGTTCTATGTTCAGTATACTCTGAAGCTTGAAAGCTCCATGACAACCGTCATGCTCGGCGTGGTGTTCGGCGTCGCGCTTGTCGGCATAGTAGTCTGGTCGAATGTCGTAAAACGCGCGGGCATCATGAACGTCTGGAGACTCGGATTTGCCGTGCTGACAGTCGGATTCATCCCGCTGTTCTTTGCAAACACAATGCCCGTCGCGGTCGCCATAATGTGCGTTATGGGTATGGGTGTCGCCGGATGCCTTGTCACTATCGACTGCATCGGCGCGAAGATAATTGACGATGACTATTCTCGCCACGGCGTAAAACGCGAGGGAATGCTCACAAGTCTCGTCGGCGTCATGAACCGCCTGAACGGACTTTATGTCTCGCTCGGCTATAAAGTTATCAGCGTAGCGTTCGGCTTCGAGAGCGGAGCGAACCCCGGCTCGAATCCCGATATGGCATCGCGATTTCTGCTCTGCGTGTTCCCATTCATAGCCATGGCTGTGGCAACAATATTCACCCTGTTCCTGCATTTCAAAGACGAGTCAAACGACTGGTGCGATTTCAAAAGAAAGAAAGAGTTAAAAGCAAATGTCTAAGTATCTTATAATCAACGCCGATGATTTCGGCTACAATCCGCAGCAGACAAAGGCGATAGACGAGCTCATGCGAGGCAAACTGATAACCTCAACCTCGCTCATGACCGTCGCGCCGGACGCTGCCAACGCCGCTGAGCTCGCAAGGCTCGGCGGTTATCCCGTCGGCGTGCATCTGACTATAAACTCCGATGACAGCAAGAACCGCTGGCAGAGCAACAGCGGTGCGCCCTCGCTCTGCGAAAAGGGAATGGGACTCTATGAGAGTCAGGTCGGGCTCGCCCTGCACGCCCGCCGCCGCGATGTCCGCGCGGAGCTTGAGGCGCAGTATGATTTCATCAGCTCAAGGGGCGTCGAGGTCGACCATGCCGATAACCATTGCGCCACGCTTTACGGCATAAACGGCAGGCGTTTCTATATTGATGCATATAATTTCTGCGCGGAACATTCCTTGCCCTACAGATTTCCGAAAACTCCGGGATTTTTGTCCAGACAGATTGACAGGGAAGCCCCCGGTGTGATAAAATGCTTCCAGAAAATTATTGTTGGAGCGGGCGAGCGGCGCGGAGTCGGCCTGCTCGATGACCTTGTGTCGAATCCTTGGTCGATGGATCGCATAAAAGATTACGACACACTGCGCAAATATTATCTTGACGCTGTCGAAAACTGTATCGACGGTGTGACTGAGATTTTCATGCACCCTGCGTATCCGATAGACGACAAGCCCGGCGAGTGGACGAAGCGCGTCTATGAATTGAGACTTCTTCAAAGCGGCGATCTTCTCGAAGCCGCGCGCAGGAACAATATAGAATTAGTCTCGTGGTCGGTTTTCAGAGACCTCGGGAAAATATAAAAGAAACGAAGGATGAAAACAATGAAAAAACTTCTGAGTGTTTTTCTCGCCCTCGCGCTTCTGCTGAGCTTTGTAACGCCGGCATTTGCGTATCAGGGCGCGAAAACCGCAGACACAGCAGCGCAGGCGGAGGAAGCGCACGATCCCGCGACCTGCACCGATTGCCCCGTGGTCATAGTCAGGGGAATGGATATGATGGGGCTCTATATCGACAAGGGCACCGAGAACGAGCGCAACGCCCTCGAGTTTGATCTGGGCGATTTGCTCTCCATGCTTTACAAGGGCATCTCCGGTGCAGTCAAAGCCAAGGATATCGATCCTTTCTTCCAGGCTGTTATCGATTATGCTGCAAACCTGCTTGACGGCTATGCGATGAAGGAAAACGGCGAGTCGAAGTACAATGTCAGCGTTGCGAAATATCCCGGGAGCGCGGAGAATTATCCTGAGATTTGGGAAAACTTCGACTCTAACAGCGAGCGCGGAATGACCCGCGCCTGTGCCGAGAATCTTCCCGCCAACCACACATATCTGTTTACATACGACTGGCGTCTCGATCCTTACAAAGTCGCCGACGATATCGCCGCGACAGTTGACAGAGCAATAGCCGAGTCGGGTCACGACAAAGTTTCAATATTCTGCGCGAGCATGGGCGGCATAATGACCGTCGCTTATCTGACAAAGTACGGTTACAGCAAGGTCGACCGCTGCGTCTTTATGTCCTCTACCTTCTGCGGTGCGCAGGTCGCTTCCGATGTTCTGACCGGCAAGATTGAGCTCAAGGCAGATACGATGTATAATTATTTCTCCGGTCTGCTCGCCGATGCTACAGGCTCGAACGCGGCAGTGGCGGCATTCATGAAGACGCTCAACAGCGTCGGCGCATTCAAGCTGCTTCAGAAAGTTACCGACTATATTGTCGACAACTATAAAGACGAGGTCTATGAGCGCGTGCTCATTCCGGATTTCGCCTATATGCCGGTTCTTTGGGGACTCGTTCAGCCGCAGGACTATAATAATGCAGTCGACTTCGTTTTCGGCGACAGCGCGGCGGAGCACGCCGATTTTCTCGCTTACGGCGAGCGCCTGCAGAAGATGATGGCAAACCGCACCGCACTCATTGAAAACATGATACGCGACGGAGTCAAGGTTGCGATTATTTCCCATTATGATAAGCCGATGGCTCCGCTCTATGAGAGCGCGGATTTCACGGGCGACGGCGTGCTTGAGACATATGAGATGTCCGGCTATGCAACTGTCGCGAAGTACGGCGAGACCCTCGGCGATGATTACGTTCCCGCAAAGGCTGAATATCTGTCGCCCGACAGATGTGTCGACCTCTCGACCGCGCTCTTCCCGAAGTATACTTATATAATAAAGGGCGCGCCCCATGTCTCCGCATCTTACGGTACTGATTACAGCAACTTCTTCCTTTGGCTCGCAACCTGCGACGGTGATTTCTACGCCGGCGTGAACGAGGATTATCCGCAGTTCATGCTCTCGGGCGTTGATCAGCACCTGAGCAAATGGGCAAGCTGAAAATCGCAGAATAAACAACGGCGCCCGGGAGTTATCCCGGGTGCTTTTTTGGAGTGAATGAAATGATATCGATAGGCAGATTTGAAGAAAAATATACGAGCGATGTGATAGACCTCGTTCTCCATTTTTCAGAATGACGGCACACGCCCGCCGGTCACGGCCGACGATCAGCCCGATCTTCTGCCCGATCTTCTGAATATTACAAAGGCGTATATAGGCGCGGGCGGCGATTTCTGGATAGCGACATAGCGACAGATGACGGAAAACTTGCGGGAACGATAGGAATCATGCCTTGCGGCGACAGCGTCGCCGTGCTCAAAAAATTTTTTGTCTATGAAAAGTATCAGGGCGAACCGCATCATCTCGGCAGACAGCTCTATTCACGCCTTTTGGAGTTTGCAAAGAAAAACAATATAAAAACCGTTATGCTCGATACGCCGCATAATACTGTCAGAGCTCATAAGTTCTATGAAAAAAGCAGGCTTTAAAAAAGTCAGCGAGTCCGAATTGCCGGTGCATTTCAGCCACCCATATAAAGGCTGCGATTTCTTCTTGCTCAATCTGTAACAGGGGAGACTAAAAATTATGCCCACCGATTTATCGATAGGTTGATTTTTATGTCGGTGTGTTGCATCAAAAACATATTGATAAATTAGAGTTTATCGCATAATCCGTTCAGGCTCCCCTGTAGGGGAGCTGGCTCGGCGAAGCCGAGACTGAGGGGTTAGTTTCGCTTCGCTCAATGTCAGCAGTAGGGGCGGATATCATCCGCCCGCGAAATTTGCAGCAATTTATTGACGCGTATTTGTACGGCGCGGCGACCTCGACCACCGCTGCCGCAGCAGCGGCACAAAAGAATGAACCGTTTTCACCGCAGCAATCAAACAAAAAATCAGCAGCCGCTCCATTTGAAACGGCTGCTGTAATTATTCTGTTATATCGGATATCAGATGTAATCCTTGACTATGTCATAAAGACCGGTGTCAACATAGTTGTCTTCGCTTCTGATGGCAGCGCCCCATTTGCGCGCTATCGTGTCGAAGTCGTCGTTCTTTATGTCCGCACGCTCGAAGCCCGGCTTGCTGCCGATGATATACCAGTCGGAAGTGTCCGCGCCGTCACCGCAGCCCTTGTAGGACCAAATCGTCCAGCTGAAGTTTGAGTTTTGGAACAGGGTGAGAACATGATCCCATGTGGCGCTGCCCATGGGCTTGAACTCGCCGACATAGAGCGGAACATTGTAGGGATAGAGCTTTGCAAAGAAGACGAGAAGGCTGTACATGAAGTTGCTTGTGTCATAGAAATGAAGCTGATAGACAACGTTAGTCCAGCCGATGAACCACGGCGCGGGGAGATTATAAAGTCTCCAGATGCCCTCCATGGTCATTATGTGATCCGCATCAACCTCGCGTATGGCCTTGTAGAGGCGGTTGTAGACGGAGATGGTGACAAGGTTGTTCTTCTGAAGATATGAGCTTACGTCGCAGTTGGGCTCGTTGAGCAGGTCGTACATAGCGACTGCGGGATTGCCGCTGAAGCGCTCGGCTATTGCGACCCAAAGCTCTATTGTGAGCTTTCTCCATTCCTCGGCCTGCTTAGTCAGCTTGAAAAGACCGCTGTCGCCGATTTTTCCGCAGTGATCCTTGTTGTTCTGATATCCGGGTGCGCCGTGGAGATCAAGAATAACATAGAGACCGCGCTTAGAGCATTCGGAAACGACCCAGTCGAGACGGCTGAAATCCCACTCGCCGTTTTCGTCAAGTATCTTCGTACCCTTGTCGTCATAGTAGAAGTTGCGGAACCAGAACGGAACGCGCACGCAGTTGAAGCCGAGCTCAACTATTTTGTCGAGGTCATATTCGGTTATCCAGTTGTCCTCGTAGATGTTGATGAGCTCATACGCTTTTTCGACGCCGAAACGCTCTGTGAGGGTGTTGAGAGTCGAGATGTTGTCCTCGGAGTTCGAGATGGGGGACATCCACGTCTCGTGGATGAGCCATGTGCCGAGGTTCACTCCGCGCAGAACAACTTCTTCGCCGCGCTTGTTGTAGATTTTTTTGCCCTTTGTGTGCAGCATATCTTCGTCGGTTATCGCGCCGCGCCTCTCGGTTGCCTCTTCGCCTTTTTCGGCGTATGCCGGCAGACAGATTGCGCTAAGTGCGAGCACAAGGCAAAGAACCATGCTTAAAACTCTTGAAAAAGTATGCTTTTTCATTTCCTTATCCTCCTGAAAAATGAAATGTCTGTGAATTTATAATAGCATTTTTGCATGGATTTTACAATAGCGAACATCGAATATTTCCAAGTTTATATATTGTTTATATATTGCATTTGCAAGGCATTGTTAACAAAAAAATCCGAGAACATTGATGAAAACGCCGAATTTCCTCAAAAGCCTTGCCTTATTTCGGCTGTTTGTATATACTAAAGTAAAGTTAGTAATTAAAAGGAGAAAATTATGGAGCGTATAGTTACCGAAAAAAGAAGCTTTGTCGATGAATACGGCAGAGAGCGTATATTCTACGGCGTCAATATCGTGGATAAGCGCAAGGACAGCGAGGACAACAAGTTCGGCTTCAATATCGACGATAAACTGCTCGACGGGATGACCTCGCGCGGACTTAATCTTATCCGCCTCGGCACCACCTGGAGCATGATCGAGCCCGAGCCCGGCAGCTACAATGACGAGTATCTCGACGATATGTACCGCATCTTCGATCTCTGCGCCGCTCACGGTGTCTATATACTCTTTGATATGCATCAGGATCTCTATTCTCCGCGCTGCTACGGAGACGGAGCACCCGATTGGGCGACTATAACCGACCAGTACGATCCCAAAGAGCCCAAGCTTGTCTGGGCGGCCGGATATTTCTGGGGCAAGGCGACTCAGCGCGCGTTCGATAATTTCTGGAACAACCGCGAATATAACGGCAGGGGTCTTATCGATTATTTTGCCGCCATGTGGCAGCATGTCGCTGCTCGCTTTGCGGATCATCCCGCGCTCTTCGGCTTCGATATGCTCAATGAGCCTTTCCTCGGCTCGGACGGCGGCAAGCTTTTCAAGAAGCTCATCTCCACCGCTGTCGGCACCGTTATCGGCGACAAGCGCGTCAAGTGCTTCAAGCTCGTCGGCGATTTTCTCAACAAACAGAGACGCGACGAGGTCAAATATCTCGAGCAGATAACCGGCGATGTCCTCAAGGATGTAACCCGCAAGGCAGGATATGAATATGTCAGAAAGTTCGATATCGAGAAGTATTCTCCGTTTATCAACAAAGTTTCAACCGCTATCCGCGAGGTCACCGACAAGGGCATACTCGTTATGGAGAACTGCTATTGGTCGAACACCTGCATCCCGTGCTCGACTCCCGCGATAGAGGTCAACGGCGAGCGCGAGAAGAACTTCTGCTTCACTCCTCACGGCTACGATTTTATGGTCGATACCCCGCAGTATAAGTATGCGAGCAACGACAGAGCCAGAGCCATATTCGAGGAGCATGTCAGAACTCAGGACAGACTCGATGCACCCGTGCTTGTAGGCGAGTGGGGCGGCTTCGGCGGCGAGGGCGAGGATTGGCTCCCGCATATCGAGTTCCTCGTCAACTTCTTCGAGCAGCACAAGTGGGGCTTCACTTATTGGCACTATGTTGACGATATGTTCAACAGCCCGCTGATGAAAGTTCTCAGCCGTCCTTATCCCGTCGCTGTCAGCGGCAGACTCATTTCATACGGCTTTGATCAGTCTGCTCAGGAGTTCAACCTCAGCTACGAGGGCAACGACGAGTGCGCCGCTCCGACGGAGATTTATATACATAAGCCCGCGAAGACCGTTGAGGGCTGCGAGTATGAGCTCAAATCTGTCGGCGAAAACGGCGCGGCGAAGCTTGTTGTCAAGCCCGTCTCCAGTACCGTCAATGTCAAGATAACTTTTTAAAATACTGATATAACAACAAGAGCTGTCGGTTTTTCCGGCAGCTTTTTGCATTTATATCTGCGATTTTTCTGATGTGCAATATTCACAAGAAACATATTGATTTTTTGTGACAATAAACAAAAATAAATAAATTTACTATTCGGAATTACAATCAACTGAATTTTTGATAGTATAATATTGAAATAAGTTTTTATATCACAATCGCTTTAGGGTATAATCACTCGACCAATCTTATTTTTACAGAAAGGCGTGATTCCGATGTTCAGGTAATATTTGTCAGCTGAAAATCCGACATATTCCGAACAGGTGATTTATTATGAAAAACAAGCGAAAAATTATTATCATTGTTGTGTGCGTCATTGCTGCCGCAGCCATAGCCGTGGGTGCGGGTGTCGGCTATTATTATTCGCGCCCCGAGAGAACGGCGGAGAAAGTTCTGACTGCCGTGTATACCGTGGATGACGCGGAAATTCAAAGGCGCAGAGAAGCTATTGACAACAGGATTTTTGACACATATATGCGCGAGCGGTGTGACGGTGCTGTTACCGATAAATGCACCGAAGGCATGATAGCGGCGTGCGCGCTGTATTACGGCGCAACTCCCGCAAAGGTAGAGAGCATAAAGTTCTCGCCTATAGACAAAGCCACAAGTGATACCGCATCGTTCCAGTATACGGCGGTTTTCGATGACGATTCCGATGTAAAAGAACGAATCGGCCATGTGGTGATGAAAAAAGAAAACGGCAAATGGTGCGTTGACAGCTTTGCTACAAAGAGCGTCACAAAAGCCGATTGACGGTTGAATAAAAAGCAAGCCTCCCGGTAAAATCGCCGGGAGGTTTCGTGTTATATTCAGTTCTGTTCGTCTCCGAACTTGTCTTCGTATGCCTTGATGCACTTGCTGACTATATCTATCGCAACATCGCGCCCGCAGAGCTCCTTGACTATCGTCTCCTTGCCTTCGAGCATTTTGTATACGCTGAAGAAATGCATTATCTCGTCGAGAATGTGTCTCGGCAGGCTGTTGACATCTCTGTATGCGTTGTAGTTCGGGTCGCGGTCGGGGATAGCGATTATCTTCTCGTCTATAGACTGGCTGTCGATCATCTTGATAACGCCTATCGGATAGCATTTTACGAGCGTCATCGGCAGAATCGCCTCGCTGCACAGCACGAGAACGTCAAGCGGGTCGTTGTCGTCGGCGTATGTGCGGGGTATAAAGCCGTAGTTGGCGGGGTAGTGAGTCGAGGTGTAGAGAACGCGGTCGAGCTTGAGCATGCCGGTCTCCTTGTCCATCTCGTATTTGTTCTTGCCGCCCTTGGATATCTCAATGCAGGCGACGAAGTCGTCGCTCTTTATTCTCTCCGGAGCTATGTCGTGCCATATGTTCATCATGGTTCTTTTCCTCCTGTCCTTTCTTTTTATTATATATCCTGCGCGGCTTCAAATCAATATTATAATGATAATTTACCTCGCTTTTGAATCTGTCTTGAAAAAAGCGGAGCGATATAATATAATATCGGAGGAACGGAGTGAGGTTTTTGAAAAAAAGCGGAAAATACGATTTGCAGAAACTGAAAAAGGATGCCCTCGGCTCGCTGACCGCAGTCGGCTGGATATTCCCGCTTGCGCTTGCATTTGGCAGCAATTCGCCGTTCGGCGCGGCGGCTGGACTTGTCGGCGCGATAGCGGCGTGTATTATAGGCTCGGGCAGCCCGAACAGAATCCCTACGCCCCATGTCGAGGTGTTCGCGATACTTATTTATGCGGCGAATACAATAGGTGTCCCCGGCGCGATGCTCTCCTGCATTATTGCAGGTATGCTCCTGCTCTTTGTCGCAACTATTCAGTTCAATAAATCTTTTTTCAAGATACCTCCCGCGGCTCTCGGCGCGGTAACTTTTATTGTCGCCGCCGTGCTGTGCATAATCCAGGTCAACTACTATTTCGGCATAGGCGTCCCGGCGGGTTCCGCTTTTGAGACCCTTGTTGCTTATCGCTCATACGGCTTCCACTCAAATTGGCGCGGCGTGCTCTACGGCACGATAACCCTCGTCATAATGATAACCTATCCGATAAAGTTCAAAAAACTCAGCCGCAAAGTTCCTGCGCCCGCCGTCGCACTTGTGCTGACTACCGTGCTCAACCTTATCCTCAATCCCGTTGCGGAGCGCACCGCCATAGACGAAGTCGGAAGCTTTGTCTCTTCGCCGAGCTTTCTGCTTGTCGGCGATATCAGCATTTTTGATGTTACTCCCGAGAAGCTTCTCCCGTCGTTTATATATGCGTGGGCGCTCGTGGTCGTCCTTGTCGCCGATACTCTGATGAAAGAAAATCAGCTCTTGGTCGTCCGCAGCTCGCTTGCGTTCAAGGGCTTAAGATCGATAATCTGCCCTGTGTGCGACGGAATGACAGTCGGCGATGAAAGCTCCGAGGGCGAGACCAGAATGACCGGAATCTTTGCCGCAGTTATTATGATCGTGCTCTCGATTCTTGCCCATCCCGTGATAATGCGTGTGCCGACTGCGACCCTCGCTGTCATAATCATCTGCACCGCGTGGAAGAAAGTCCGCTTCAAAGTTATCAAAACTGCGTTCAAGAGCAGTAAAAAGGTGTTCGCAATATTGCTCTTTGCCGCAATGGTCGTGGCGGGAATCTTCTGGGATATGGTCGTTGTTATCGATATAGTCTCGATAGGCGCGCTCATCTATTGCTTCGACCGCCGCCGCAAGGTCAGAAAGAAAGCCGAACGCCTCGCGGACATGCGCGAAAAGTCGGAATAATATAATAAAATTTAAAGCATCCGTGATTTTTTCATCGCGGATGCTTTTTCCTATTCACTCAACGGCAGTGTAACCGTTATGCGCGTGCCCTTGTTCTCCTCGCTCTCTATAGAGACCGTGCCGCCGTGATACTGCACTGCGTGCTTGACTATCGACAACCCGAGTCCCGTGCCGCCGGTCGCCTTTGAATGGCTCTTGTCAACCCGGTAGAACCGCTCAAAAATTCTTGCCTGATGCTTCGGTGCTATGCCTATTCCCGTGTCCGAAACAGTGAGCTTCGCTGAATTGTCGGCGCTATCTACGCTTATGTCAACCTGCCCGCCCTCGCGGTTATATTTTATCGCGTTGTCGCAGAGGTTGTATATTATTTCGTAAAGCAGCCTTGAAACGCCGAAAACATATGCTTCGTTTCCGCTGACGGTAAGCGTCACGTCTTTCTTCTTCGCCGCGTCTCCGAGGTCTTCGGTGATCTCCTGCGACAACGAGAGAAGTCCGATTCTTTCGTGCGGCATCTCGTCGCCCTCGTCGAGCTGTGAGAGCCTGATTATATCATTTATAAGATTGACGAGCCTCTGCGCCTCCGAGCGTATGTGCCCGACAAAGCGCGGCATATCCTCGTCCCTGACCATTCCGTTTTCAATAAGCTCCGCGCTCCCGATTATGCCCTGAAGCGGAGTCTTCAGCTCGTGCGATACGTTCGCCGTGAACTCGCGCCGCATCTTCTCGGCGTTCTGCTGTTCTGTCATGTCGAAGAACAGAATTACCGACCCGCGCGCCGAGCCATCAGATTCTATGCGGCTGATGTCAAATTGATATATTCTGCCGCTGTATTTTGTGCGCGTCTCGCTGTGTCCGCTCTCCTCGGCGCGCTTTATCGCGGCGGATATATCGCAGCTGCGGTCAATCGAAACAAAATCTTTGCCGATGCAGTTTTCGTCCGCTTCAAACAGGCGGCACGCGGCGGGGTTTATACTCAGTATCTTTCCGTCGTTGTCGAGGAGCACAAGACCCTCCTTCATGTTGTCCGTTATCTGCGTGAACTCGTCCGTCTTTTTCTGCAGAGCCTTTAATTGCTCGTTTATCTGCTCGTGCTGGCGGTTTATCCTGCTGAGCAGGGGAGCGATTTCGTCATATGTTTTGTTTTCGAGCGGGTGCTCGAGGTCGAGCGAGTTGAGCGGCTCAACTATCTTTTTTGAAAGCCGCGCCGCAATGACCGCCGAGATTATCAGCGCGGCGACTATCACTATGAGTATCGGCTGCATCGCCTCAAAGACGAGCACACCGATAGTCTCGCGGCTCGATGATATCCGCAGTACGCTGCCGTCGGCGAGCTTCTTTGCGATATATGTCGTCTTTTTTAGCAGGGTGGAGGAGTAGCGCGTGCTGTGTCCCTCGCCGGTTTCAAGAGCTTCCTTTATCTCTTCTCTGTCTGCGTGGTTTGCGAGCGTGTCCGCATCCTCTCGGGTGTCGTATATCACTTTTCCGTCGGCACTTATCAGCGTCAGACGGAATCTGTCGGTATTTATAGATTCGAGATATCCGCTCCCGCCCATGTCTACTGCCGCCGCGGCGAGATCGAGCTCGTCTTTCATCTGATTTTCAAATGTGTTGCTGTAGTATTCGTACAGACACCCGGTGATTATGGCGAGCGACGCTAAGAGCACGCAGAACGCCGCGAAGAAAATCGATCTGAAAATCCGCTTCGTCATTTGCCGGCCTCCAGTCGGTAGCCGACCCCGCGAACCGTTTCAATCATCTCGCCGAACCTACCGAGCTTCTGGCGCAGCGTGCGTATGTGCATGTCCACCGTGCGCGTCTCGCCGCAGTAGTCTGTGCTCCAGACCTCCTCCATCAGCTTGTCACGCGTGAACGCCGTGCCGGGATTCGAGAGGAAGAGCTTGAGAAGCTCGAATTCTTTGTATGTCAGAACTATCTTCTCGCCGTCGCCCGTGACCGTGTGCTCGTCGAGGTTCACCTCGAGCCCGTCCGCTCTCAGAATATGCTCCTGTTCCTTGGGCTTGCAGCGGCGCAGAACCGCCTTGACGCAGGAGACAAGCTCCATCACCCCGAACGGCTTCGTCAGATAGTAGTCCGCGCCGAGGTCGAGCCCGGTTATTTTGTCATATTCGGTGTCCTTTGCCGTCGCCATAACAACGGGAATGTCGCAGAGCTCCGGCGATGCCTTCATCCTGCGCAGAAGATCGATGCCGCTGATGCCGGGCAGCATAACATCGATAACCGCAAGCTCCGGCTTCTCGCCGCCGTTTAAAGCCTCCCAGAACGAAGTTCCGTCCTCGAAGCCCCTGGCTTCTATCCCTGTCGATTGCAGTGCATAAACCTCAATGTCGCGTATGCTCGCGTCGTCCTCAACGCACCAGATCATAGCTTTACCTCCCTGTACGGTATAGACTATAATAACAGTATACTTTTATTCCCGCCGTTTGGCAAGATTTTATGTTCGACTATTGTAGAATATAGACTGCCACGAATATATATATTTGTTGAATATATCCAAATACAGCACGGTGTATTTGTAAGATATGTAGACTTTTCGCTTATTTCCTTACAAAAGGATTACAATTTGTTTATAGTATGTTATAATATCACATATATGAGATCGTTCCGGTCTTGTATTAAAGATCACCGTAAAATCGGAGGCTTAATTTATCATGGAAATCGTAAGAAAAGAATATTCATTTAAATCCGCAACTGGTCTTTGCGATATCTACGCGCGCAGCTGGGCGCCCGCAGATAAGGACAGCGTCAAGGCAATATTCCAGATAACCC
>CAVAWW010000008.1:0-50611 GCA_963592475.1 bacterium | reverse complement strand
TGTCATCGGCTCACCTCCATTATTTTTGAAAGCGCCTCGACGCACTCGTCGGCGTCAAGGATATCGCCGGGCAGGTCTATCCCCTTTTCTATCAAGCGGTGGCACAGCTCGGTGCTCTGCGGCACATCGAGTCCGCAGCGGCGCAGGACATCGGTCTGCGAAAACACCTCGCGCGGCGTGCCGTCGAGGCAGAGACGCCCGGAATCTATAATTATGACGCGGTCAGCCTTGACTGCCTCGTCCATGAAATGCGTAACAAAAAGGACGGTTATGCCCATCTCGCGGTTCAGGCGGCGGACTGTGTCAAATACTTCACGCCTGCCGCGCGGGTCGAGCATCGCCGTAGGCTCATCGAGCACGATGCAGCCCGTCTGCATGGCAATTATGCCGGCGATAGCCACGCGCTGCTTCTGACCGCCGGAGAGCTTATGCGGCTCGCGCAGGCGGTAATCGTACATTCCGACCGCCTTGAGGGCATCGTCGACCCTGCGGCGTATCTCATCGGGGGCTACACAGAGATTCTCGGGTCCGAACGCCACATCGTCCTCGACGATAGTCGCGACTATCTGGTTATCGGGATTCTGAAACACCATGCCGACCTTGCGGCGGATATCCGTGAGCCTGTCCTCATCCGAAGTGTCGATGCCGTCAACGGTAACTGTGCCGCTCTCGGGCACTAAAATAGCGTTCGTCAGCTTCGCGAGGGTGCTCTTTCCGGAGCCGTTATGACCGAGAACCGCGACAAATTCGCCGCGGTTGACGGTAAGGTCTATATTGCAAAGTGCCGGAGAGGGCTTGGCTTCGCCTTGCTCCTCCGGCTCATAGGTATAAGTTACATTTTTAAATTCAATAAACTTCTCGCTCATTTTTATCTTCTCCACACTGCGCTTGCGCCGCAGGGCAGAACAAGCCCCGAGGCGGTGACGGGCAGACCTATCTCATCGGAGGTCACCTTGCCGCCGAACAGCGGCGACACTGTACTGCCGAGTATATACTGCATGACGGACGCAGAAAGTCCCGTTGTGTAAGAGTTGATGAGCACCATAACGGGATCGTCCGAGAGCACGGCGGTACACAGCGACGCAAAGTCATAAACCGCATCCTCAAGCTTCCAGACCTCGCCGCCCGGTCCTCTTCCGTAAGACGGCGGGTCCATGATAATAATATCGTATTTGTTGCCGCGGCGTATCTCGCGCTCGACAAACTTCATGCAGTCGTCAACGAGCCAGCGCACGGGCTCATTTGCAAGGCCGCTGACTGCGGCATTCTCCTTCGCCCAGGCGACCATACCCTTTGAGGCATCGACATGGGTCACATGCGCGCCGGCGTTGAGAGCGGAAATTGTCGCAGCGCCCGTATAGGCGAAAAGATTCAGCACGCGCAGAGGTCTGCGCTCTTTTCTGATTATCTCGGCGGTCATATCCCAGTTGACTGCCTGCTCCGGGAAAACGCCCGTATGCTTGAAGCCCATGGGTTTGACCATAAACGAGAGATCGCCGTATTTTATCTTCCACGCGTCGGGAATCTTTCTTCTGATATCCCACTTTCCGCCGCCCGAAGATGAACGGTTATAGACTGCGTGCGCCTTATACCAGAGGGGATGGGTCTTTTCTGTTTTCCAGATGACCTGGGGATCGGGTCTTATAAGTATAACATCTCCCCAGCGTTCGAGCCTCTGACCCGAAGAGCAGTCGAGCAGCTCATAATCCTTCCATTTATCGGCAACGCGCATATCTTTTCCTCTCCGGCGCGGAAAACCGCGCTCCTGTTATATAAGTCTCTCTCTGACGACCTCGGCAATCTCGTCGCAGAGCTTTTCGATAAGTTTTTCGTCCTTGCCCTCGAGCATGACTCTGACGAGCGGCTCGGTGCCGGACACTCTGACGAGCACGCGTCCGTCCTCGCCGAGCTCAGCCTCAGCCTTGGCTATGGCTTTCTTTATCTCCTCATCGCTTGAAAAACGCACCTTGCCGATGTTGGAGACTCTGACATTCTTGAGCACCTGCGGATAGACCTCCATGCACTTTGCAAGCTCGGAGAGCGACTTTCCGGTGCGCTTCATGGTCTGGAGCACCTGAGCGGCGGTCACTTCGCCGTCGCCGGTGGTCGAATGATGCAGGAAAATGACATGTCCGGACTGCTCGCCGCCTATCGCATAGCCCTTTTCGAGCATACGCTCGAGGACATAGCGGTCGCCGACCTTCGTTATCTCACAGTGAATATCATTGTCGGCGCAGAACTTGTGGAAGCCCATGTTGCTCATGACGGTGACAACTGCCGCGTCGCCATCAAGCTCGCCGCGCTCTTTCATATCCTTGGCGCAGATGGCGATTATCTTATCGCCGTCAACGACATCGCCGTTTTCATCGACCGCAAGGAGTCTGTCGGCGTCGCCGTCGAATGCGAAGCCTGCCATGAGTCCGTGCTCAACGACATATTTCTGAAGATTCTCGAGGTGAGTCGAGCCGCAGTTGTCGTTGATATTGACGCCGTCCGGCTCGTTTGCAAGCACATCGCACTCGGCGCCCATCTGCATGAAGAACTCGGGAGCGGTTATGCTCGAAGAGCCGTTGGCGCAGTCGAGGGCTATCTTCATGTTGTTGAACCTGTAATCAACGGTCGAGCACAAGTGGGTTATATAATCAAAAATCGGCATTTCGGAAGTTGTGATTCTGCCGACATCGCCGCCTATTTTGACGGGCGGAACGACGGTCTCATCGAGGATTATCGCCTCTATTTCCTCCTCGAGCGCGTCGGGGAGCTTATATCCGTCGGACTTGAATATCTTTATACCGTTATATTCGCAGGGGTTGTGCGAGGCGGAAATCATTATGCCCGCATCGTACTGATATTTCTGAACAAGGAACGCCACTGCCGGGGTCGGCACGACGCCGAGGAGCAGAACATCTGCGCCGACGGAGCAAAGACCTGCGCTGATGGCGGCCTCAAGCATCTCCGATGATGCGCGGGTATCCATGCCTATAAGCACGCGGGGTCTCTTATGCGTGCTGTCGGTGAGCACCATGGCGGTAGCTCTGCCGATTTTCATGGCGAGTTCGCAAGTAAGCTCGCTGTTTGCAACGCCTCTTGCGCCGTCTGTTCCGAAAAGTCTTCCCATAACTAAACCTCCAATTATCAGATATCGAACTGCTGTTGACCCGGCATTGCTATGCCGAGATGCCTGTAAGCGGCGGGAGTGACCGTGCGTCCGCGCGGAGTTCTGCTGAGAAAGCCAATCTGCATGAGGTAAGGCTCATAAACATCCTCAATCGTTATCGCCTCTTCGCCGACTGCCGCGGCTATTGTCTCGAGTCCCACGGGACCGCCGTTGTAGTTTCTTATCATCGTAGTGAGGACAAGTCTGTCTATCGAATCAAGCCCGAGGGCATCGACCTCCATGCGGTCGAGCGCCATTGAGGCTGTTTCGCGGGTTATTACGCCGTCGCCCATGACCTGGGCGAAGTCGCGCACACGCTTCAAGAATCTGTTTGCGATTCGCGGAGTGCCGCGCGAGCGCGAGGCTATCTCGCCAGCACCGCTCGGATCCATCTCGATGCCGAGGATTCCTGCGGAGCGCGTGACTATCTGCGAGAGCTGCTCGGGCGTATACATCTCAAGGCGGAGAATAACGCCGAAGCGGTCGCGCAGGGGCGCGCTGAGCTGACCCGCTCTCGTCGTTGCGCCGACAAGGGTGAAATGCGGCAGGTCGAGCCTTATCGAACGCGCAGAGGGGCCTTTGCCGATAATTATATCTATTGCGCTGTCCTCCATGGCGGGATAGAGCACCTCTTCGACCGAGCGCGACAGGCGGTGTATCTCATCGACGAAGAGCACATCTCCGTCATTGAGGTTCGTCAGCAGTGCGGCAAGGTCGCCGGGCTTCTCTATCGCGGGGCCTGAGGTCACGCGGAGATTGACGTTCATTTCGTTCGCTATTATGCCAGCGAGGGTCGTTTTGCCGAGTCCGGGAGGGCCGTAAAGCAGAACATGGTCGAGGCAGTCGCCTCTGCGGCGGGCAGCCTCGATATAGACCGAGAGATTCTCTTTCGCCTTATCCTGACCGATATAATCGGTCAGCTGGCGCGGGCGCAGGGAAAACTCAAGGTCGGTATCCTCGGGCGAGAGATCGGGGGTAACTATGCGGTTTTCAGTATCCATATCCATAGAGCCGTCTCCTTTCTCTCATTATATATTCTTTGAAATAAGGCGCAGAGCCTGTTTTATCAGTTCTTCGGACGAGAGCGACTGATCGAGTCTGCCGACCGCCGAAGCCGCTTCGGTCTTTGTATAGCCGAGCATGACGAGAGCGTCGACCGCTTCCTCACCTGCGCTCGACGACGCGGCGGCGTTTATCGCGGCGAGCTCCTCGCGGTTCTCGGAAGATATATATGATTTCAGTTTATCTTTAAGTTCAAGCACGACTCTCTGAGCAAGCTTTGCTCCCACGCCCTGAGCCGCGGTTATCGCCTTTGTATCACCCGAGGCGACACAGACGGCGAGTCTGTTCGGAGTCAGCTGAGAGAGTATCGCAAGGGCGGCTTTCGGGCCGACGCCGGTAACATTTATGAGCAGCTTGAAGCAGTCAAGCTCATCCTTATCATAGAAGCCGAACATATCGAGCGCGTCCTCGCGGACATTGAGATAGGTATAGAGCGTGACCGTATCGCCTATAGTGCCTATATTTTTCAAGGTATTGGCAGTGGCACTGCAATTGAACGCAACGCCGCCGCAGCTGACCGCGACGCTCGTGGCATCGGTATAGACCACTTGACCGGTGATACTGTAAAACATACTGCTCTCCTTTATCTGTACTGGCTGAGTCTGCCCATGACAGAGCCGCTGCAATGACAGTGGCAGACCGCCATAGCAAGCGCGTCGGCGGCGTCATCGGGCTTCGGGATTTTTTCGAGATTGAGGATTATCCTCGTCATCTCCTGCACCTGCTTCTTCTCAGCGCGTCCGTAACCGACGACGCTCTGTTTTACCTGCAGGGGCGTATACTCGAAAATCGGGATACGGTGCTTCTGCGCGGCGAGGACAAGGACTCCCCTCGCCTGGCTGACATCGATAACCGTTTTTGCGTTGTTGTTATAAAAAAGCTTTTCTATCGACATCGCTTCGGGCTTATACTTCTCCATAAGCTCAGACACGCCGTCATATATGCGCTCGAGGCGGATGTTGAACGGCATCCCTGCGGGCGTTGTCACCGCGCCGTAATCGAGCATGGTGAAGTGGTTGTTTTTATATTCCACAACGCCGCAGCCGACGATTGCATATCCGGGATCGATACCGAGAACTATCATTTCTTGTTTGATTCCCTTTCTCTGATTATCATGCGCGTCGGGGTGCCTTCAAGACCGAAAACAGAGCGAATCTGATTGTCGATATATCGCTGGTAGCTGTAATGGAACAGATCCTTGCGGTTGACGAAGCAGACAAATGTCGGCGGGCGGGTCGAAGCCTGAGTCATATAGAATATCTTGAGCCTTCTGCCCTTGTCGGTCGGCGGCTGGACGCGCGCCGTGGCATCGGCGAGCAGGTCGTTGAGGCGGCCGGTCGAGATACGCATGGCGTTCTGATCGTCAACATATTTGATGAGCTCGAACAGTCTGTCGAGCCTGAGTCCCGTTTTTGCCGAGATAAAGATTATCGGGGCGTAGGACATAAACGAGAAGTCGTTCATCAACTTCTTGCGGTAAGAGTCCATGGTCTTGCCGTCCTTTTCGACGGCATCCCACTTGTTGACTGCGATTATGCACGCCTTGCCGAGCTCGTGCGCGATACCCGCAACTTTGGAATCCTGCTCGGTGAAGCCCTCCACCGCATCTATCATTATAACACATACCTGCGCGCGTTCAACAGCCATTCTTGCTCTTATGACGGAATATTTTTCGATAGCGTCATAGACGCGGCTCTTTCTGCGCAGACCTGCGGTATCTATAAAGACAAACTTGCCGTATTCATTTTCCACATACGAATCCGTTGCGTCACGGGTGGTGCCCGCGATATCGGAGACTATCATTCTGTCCTCGCCCAAAATAGCGTTGACGAGCGACGACTTGCCGACATTGGGCTTGCCGATGACTGCGACCTTGATGGTGTCGTCCTCCTCTTCCTCTTCGTCGGCGGGCGGCAGATGCTCGCAGACAGCGTCAAGCAGATCGCCCGTACCCATTCCATGGACGGACGAGACGGCTATAGGATCGCCGAGACCGAGATTATAAAATTCATAGTACTCCGCGGGAGGTTCGCCGACGGTGTCGCACTTGTTGACGCAGAGGACTATCGGCTTGCCGCTCTTCTGGAGCATGGACGCGACCTCGCTGTCGGTCGAGACAACGCCGGAGCGCACATCGGTGACGAGAATTATAACATCCGCGCTGTCGATAGCCAGCTGAGCCTGGCGGCGCATCTGCTTTAAAATTATATCGTCCGAATAGGGCTCAATGCCGCCCGTATCGACGAGCAGCAGCGTTCTGCTGCCCCACTCGCAGTCTCCGTAGATTCTGTCGCGGGTGACGCCGGGGGTATCATCGACTATGCTCAGACGCGCTCCGACGAGCTTGTTGAACAGGGTCGATTTGCCGACATTGGGTCTGCCGACGATTGCAACAACCGGTTTTGACATATTTATGACCGCGCGGCAAACGGCTTTCGCCGATACCGCTTCCTTTCAAAGTTTTGGGATTATTATAAGCAGCATTTACGCTTATAAAAATCAAAAAGGCAGAGAAGGCTCATCCTCCTCTACCTCTCCGCATTCATGACTTGTACGAAGCACAGCCGAGGCGGAACCTCAGCTTAGCAGTTAACGCTTTAAGCCGCCGATACCGGCCGCTTTACGAGTCATATTTGACTTGCGTGTGTTTCAAAGGGCTCACGCGTCCTTCTTAATCACTTGCTTGCCGTTGTAATAGCCGCACTCGGGGCATATTCTGTGGGGTCTCTTGTACTCCCCGCACTGCGGGCACTTAACGAGCTCGGGAGCGTCCATCTTCCAAACGTTGGAACGTCTCTTGTCTCGTCTTGCGCTTGATACTCTTCTCTTGGGTACCGCCATGTTGAGCACCTCCTTAATACTAGTGCATTGAATGTGGAAAAAATCCTTTTAATTATCCAAAAGCTGTTTGAGAGCCTCGAGACGCGGGTCTACGGGCTTTTTGCAGCTGCATTGGCCTTCATTGAGGTTGGCGCCGCAGAATTGGCAGACGCCTTTGCAATCCTCTTTGCACAGAATCTTGCTGGGCAGGGTGAGGAAAATATCCTCCCGCACAAGAGGATCAAGCTCAAAATGCATATCCTCAACAAGAATCAGCTCGTCGTTCTCCTCATCGTTGAGCGAGGTCACGAGAGTGTGCGAAACGGGAATGTCGAAAACGCGGTCTATCGATGAAGCGCAGCGGTCGCAGTCCGTAAACACTTCAACCGTCGCCCGAGCCTCGATGCAGACTATGCCGGCGCGGTTGACCGCCTCGCCTTTGACGCGCACTGCCTTCTGAAAAGGCTTGCCCGCCCAGAACTCCTCGTCGGACATGTCCATCTCATAATCAAACGGAACGGACGCGCCGATATTATTGAAAATGGGTTCTAACTCAATAAACATAGCATTCACCTTGCGGTTACTTAAATCCGCGCAGAAAGTATTATATCTTCCTGCGCGGGTTTTGTCAATAAAAACTTCAGTTTTTTAGACTTTTTTCTCTTAAAGTTTCTGGCAGAAGTCAAAAATCTTCTCGGGAAGCTCCTCTTCGTCAGCCGAAACGGTGAAGACGAAGTTCTTCTCGGTGATATCGCTCAGCTCCTTGACCTTCTCAAGGAAAACTGCAAGCTCATCGTAATCTCTGCCGCCGATGCGCAGAGTTGCGTCGATGAGGATATCGGTTATATCGTGGTCACCTGCGCAGATACCGCTGAGGAAGCCGTAAAACGCCTTGTAGCCGCTGACCTTGTAGAAATCAGTCTCAATGAGTCTTGCACGATAGTTGATGTCGTAAGTCAGAAGCCTTTCTTTCTCAACGCAGACAACGTTGCCGCTGGAAGCTTCAACAGCCTTGTTGACCTGCTCGATGAGACGTTTTGTCTTGCCCGATCCTTTGCGTCCTGTAATCAAAGAAACCATTTAAGAATTCCTCCTAAAAATTTATTCTGTTCTCAAGCTCAGCACGGCGCTCCTCATATCCGGGCTTGCCCATGAGTGCGAACATATTGAGCTTATAACTTTCAACGCCGGGCTGGTCGAACGGATTGACTCCGAGGACATAGCCGGAAATTCCGCATGCCTTCTCGAGGAAGTAGATGAGCCAGCCGAGATTGTACTCATCCATCTTGTCGACATCGAGGAGGATGTTGGGCACGCCGCCGTCGGTATGCGCAAGAACCGTTCCCTCGAACGCCTTGCGGTTGACCTCGGACATATGCTTGCCTGCGAGGAAGTTGAGTCCGTCCTCATTGTCGGCTGTAGCCTCGATAACAAGATCGCGCTTAGGCTCGGCAAAAGTGATAACGGTCTCGAACAGCGAGCGTTCGCCCTGCTGTATGTACTGGCCGAGAGAGTGGAGGTCGGTCGAGAATATCGCCGAAGCCGGGAAGATTCCCTTGTGCTCCTTGCCCTCACTCTCGCCGAAGAGCTGCTTGAACCACTCGCACATCATGGTGTAGTCCGGCTCATAGGCAGCCATCATTTCGATCTTCTTGCCGCTTCTGTAGAGAATGTTGCGGATAGCGGCATAGCGGTAGCAGTCGTTCTTGTCAAGTTCGGGCGACATATACTGCTCTCTCGCGTCTGCGGCGCCCTTCATGAGTGCGTCGATATCAATACCGGCGACCGCTATCGGAAGCAGACCGACTGCGGTGAGCACGGAATATCTTCCGCCGACGTTATCGGGAACTACGAAAGTCTCATAGCCCTCTTCGTCGGACATATTGCGAAGCGCGCCCTTTGATTTATCGGTAGTGGCATAGATGCGGTCCTTTGCGCCGTCCTTGCCGTACTTCTTGATGAGCAGGTCTCTGAAGATACGGAACGCGAGCGCGGGCTCGGTGGTCGTTCCGGACTTCGAGATAACATTGACGGAGAAGTCCTTATCCTTGCAGATATCGATAAGCTCGGCAAGGGTCGAGGAGCTTATTGTATTGCCGGCGAAGTAAATCTTCGGAGTATCGGCGGCGACATCGTTATATTTCTGGGACTTCACGAACTCGATAGCGGCTCTTGCGCCGAGGTAAGATCCGCCGATGCCGATAACTATAAGTATCTCGGAATCTTTCTTTATCTTCTCTGCGGCTGCCTTTATTCTGGCGAACTCTTCCTTGTCATAGTTGACGGGAAGGTCGACCCAGCCGAGGAACGCATTGCCTGCGCCCGTGCCGTTATGAAGCTTTTCATGCGCGGCGGTTATCTCCGGCTGAATAGCCGAGAGCTTGGCGGCATCCGCCGCCTCGCCGACAAACGAGGTGTTAAGTCTGACTGACATTCTTTTTTCCCCCATATCTATTGAGAGACCACATGGTCTCCGGCTCTTCTGAGCTCTTTTTATTTGTTAATATTTTAACTTATTTGAGTAGGTATTTCAAGCTTTACGGGCAATATTTCACGAAAAATTAAAACAGTTTTAACTTTGCCGTCTTAAATACGTTTTTTCATCCGTTCTGCGAGCTTCTGTAGGCTTCAACTTCCCAATTTGTGATGAAATCCGTGAGCTCTTCCGTCATATGCGACGCACCGCCGAACGAGCGCGAATACACGGCGATATCCGCCGCATCTTCAAAGAGCATCTCGGCGGTTGCTGCGCGCTTCTCGCTCTCGCCGAAGCAGAACGCTCCCCTGCCCCGAAGCAGAATAACGCGCGGCATAAAGCCGTGTTTTTTATTATATGCGCTTATTATTTCATCCGCTTCACCGACGCTGTCGAGCCAGAGCGGATAGGCGCGGCAATAGACGATATGGTCGGGAGTGAACGGGCGCATAAGCTCCTTTGCGGCATCTGCGGAGCCGACAAAGCTCTTTGACACGCCGAACGGGACTTCGCGGCAGACGGTGTCCTGCGGAAATGCCAAAAGCAGAGCGCTCTGAGCCTCGGTGTCCGAGGTCGGAGTCCTATCGAAATCGGGCTTTTCCGAAAGGCTGCGGTCAATCGAATCGAGCACAAAACTCAGCTTTTCGCCGAGGGCATCGACTGTATCGGCGGCGACGAATATGCCGTGATTTTCGAGCAGGAGCATATCGCAGTCTTTGCCCGCGCGAGCCTTAAATTCAAGCATTTTGTCGCGGCAGAGCTTCGCCAGCACATAGCCCGGGCGGCACTGCTCAATCCAGATGAAATCGCGGTCTATCGCTCGGCGTGCGGCACTCTCCCCGCCCTTTGAGCAGGTGATGCCGTTCACCTTTGCCGGGTGCAGGTGCAGAACATAGGTCTGCGGGAACAGCGCATGGAGCGTTGTCTCGACGCTCGGGCGCTTTGTCTCGCCCGGAACGCGCGACGCCATAAGGTCTTGGAGGACGAGAGCCTCTCGCTCGGAATCGGAATCCGGATAGCTCTTTTCAAATATTTCGCCGAGCTTCGAAAGATCGATTTCAACAAAGCCCTGCGCCGTTATGGTCGCGAGAGCCGTGCCCGAGCCCTTGACCCACATCCTGCCGTCCGCCTTTGCAGAGGTGTTGCCGCCGCCGGCGAGGACAAGAGACGGGTCGGAGCCGTAAAAATTCGAAAAGCCGACAAGTTCATCTATAAGCATGAATATTACCCTTTCTTACAGAAATTCCGGGGCACGGCAGTCCGCACCCCGGCTATTTATTATGACTTTATTTCTTTCCATGCGGCGCTGTAATAAGCGTCGAGATCAGCTCCAAGGTCGTGATAAACCTCGCCTTTGTCGATAACCTCGCGGGACGGGAAGATATCCTCATCCTGCTGAACCTCGGGATCAAGCTCATTGTAGAGAGCCTGGTTCGGAGTCGAATAATAGATATACTCGAAGTTCTTCTTCGCCGCTTCGACTCCGCAGAGGTAGTTGATAAATGCCTCGGCGTCAGCCTTGTTCGAGCTGTAGGTCGGGACGACCCACGAATCGATCCAGAAGTTTGTGCCCTCCTCGGGGATTGTGAACTTCAGATCGGGGTTGCCGCTGATGTTCTGCTCCTCGTCGCCCTCAATAGCGAGATAAGCTTCGCCGTTATAGACGAGAGCCATTGCAGCCTCGCCGCTTATCATCGCGTCGCGAGCCTCGGTCTCGACAAGATACGCCTTGAGCATCGGCTTCTGCTTGATGAGCAGCTGCTTTGCCTCGTCTATCTGAGCCTTGTCGGTGGTGTTGAGCGAATAACCGAGAGCCTCAAGCGCAACAAGGAAGGAGTCGCGGATGCTGTTGGACATGATTATCTTTCCGGAATACTTCTCGTTGAAGAACATCTTCCAGCTCTTCGCATCCTCTTCGGAAACCATCTTGGTGTTATAGATAACGCCGACGGTGCCCCAGAAATGCGGGACGGAATACTTGTTCTCGGGGTCGAACGATCTTGACTTCTCGAGATAAACTTCGCCGATATTCTTGATATTCGGAATGTTGTCGAAGTTGAGCTCGGAGAGCCTGTTCTCCTTGATGAAACGCTCGATTATATAATCCGAGGTGCAGATGAGATCATACGACTGGTCGCCGTTGACCGCTTTGTTATAAAGCTCCTCGGGAGTGTCGCACTCATCGACATTGACTTTTATGCCGTTCTCTTTTTTGAAGTTCGAGATAACATCGAGGTCGATATACTGGCCGTAGACGAGCACATTTATGCTGCGGGTTTTGGTGCAGCCCGCAAGCGCGCCCATGGAGCAGAGGCAAAGCACTATAGCCATAACTGCCGCCGCAATTCTTACAAAAACAGATTTTTTCATTTTTCGTCCCCCATCAATAGTTTTTTCCCTTTGCCGCGCTTCTCTCTTTATTGATGCTGATTCGGTTGACGACGAACAGCACGATAAGCACGATGAGGAAGATTATAGTTGACAGAGCATAGAGCTCCGGCTGGTTGCCGAGCTTGCGCTCGGTATAGATTATTATCGAGAGCGTCTTTATTCCCGCGCCCTTGGTGAAATAAGTGATGGTGAAATCATCGAGCGACATGGTGAACGCCATAAGGAAGCCCGAGAGGATGCCCGGGAAAATATCCGGGACTATCACCTTGAAAAACGCCTGAACCGGCGTTGCGCCAAGGTCGACCGCCGCCTCATATGTGCTCTTGTCGCGCTGACGGAGCTTTGGCAGGACATTGAGGACAACATAGGGAATATTGAAGCTGATATGCGCTATGAGCATGGTCGTGAAATTGAGATTGCCGAACATGCGCACGAAGAGCAGCATCAGCGCGATGCCCGTTACGATATCGGCATTGAGAAGCGGAATGCTGTTGACGCTCATTATCGCCGACTGGCTGCGCTTTTTCATATATAGTATGCCCACGCAGGCGAGAGTGCCGACGACCGTCGCTATCAGAGCGGAGAGCACGGCGAGCAAAAGCGTATTGCGCAGAGCCTCCATAATAGGTCCGCTCGTGAACAGGTCTTCGTACCACCTGAGGGTGAAGCCGCCCCATTTCATATAGCGCGAATTGTTGAACGACATGACCGTCAGAACGGCTATCGGCAGATAGAGCAGGACGAAGATTATCGCCACATAAAACTTTTCGAGGAAGTGCCTGAATTTTACCACAGCGACGCCTCCTCTCCCGAGCCTTTCATCTCGCCGATCATCATGCTCACGAAGATAAATATCATGAGCACTATCGAGATTCCGGAGCCGAGATGCCAGTTATTGCCCTGGTTGAACTCCTGTTCGATAATATTGCCTATGAGCAGAACCTTGCCGCCGCCGAGGATATCGGCGATAACGAACTCCGAGATGCTCGGCACGAACACCATAGTGATGCCGCTTATAACGCCGGGCACGGAGAGCGGAAAGATTATCTTGCGGAAAGTCCTCGCCGGGGTCGCGCCGAGGTCGCCCGCGGCGTCGAGAAGATTATGGTCGATTTTTATAAGAGCATTGTAAATCGGCAGAACCATGAACGGAAAATAGTCATAGACCATGCCGATAACTATCGCCGCCGGAGTATACATGATACTGAAATTCGGCAGATTCAGCGCCGTGAGAACGCTGTTCAGAATGCCGTTATCGGAGAGCAGCATCCTTATCGCGATTATCCTGAGCAGGAAGTTTATCCACATGGGCAGGATAAAAATAAATATAACGAAGCTGCGGTTTTTCGCGGCGCTTTTGCTGAGTATCAGAGCGAGCGGATAAGCGAACAGCAGGCACACCGCCGTTGTTATCACTGCGAGCAGCAGGGACAGCCCGAGCGCCTGAATATGAATCTTTTCAAAAATCGCTGTTATGTTTGAAAAAGTGAACGTGCCGTCCGAAGAAGTGAAGCCGTAATAAAAAACGAACAGCAGCGGCACTATCGTAAAGACCAGCATCCACAGAAGATACGGCCCTGCCATAAGTTTTTTACGCATCGGCGTTGAACACCTCCTCGTCCTCGGACTCGGGTTTGTTCATAATCTGGATGTTCGAGGGTTCAACGCTGAGGCCCACCTCCGCCCCGATGGGAGTGGAGACGGTGCTGTGGACGAGCCACTCGTATCCGTTCACCATAACGTGCATCTCATAGTGCACGCCCTTGAATATTATATCGGTGACAACGCCCTTGAGCTCACCCTGCGAGGGCGGAGTCAGGACGACATCCTCGGGTCTTATGACGACATCGACGGGCATATTCTCGCCGAAGCCTTCATCGACGCAGACGAACTCCGCGCCGAGGATACGCACGAGGCGATCCCTTATCATAACGCCGTCTATGATATTGCTCTCGCCTATGAAATCGGCGACGAAAGCGTTCGTGGGCTCGTTATAAATGTCAACGGGAGTGCCGATCTGCTGGATATAGCCCTGGTTGAGCACGACGACGGTATCCGACATCGTGAGAGCCTCCTCCTGATCGTGGGTGACATATATAAATGTTATGCCCATTTGCTGCTGAATCTTCTTGAGCTCGACCTGCATCTCGCGTCTCAATTTGAGATCGAGCGCGCCGAGCGGCTCATCGAGCAGAAGCACGCGCGGCTTGACCGCAAGGGCGCGGGCTATCGCCACCCTCTGCTGCTGACCGCCCGAGAGTGAATTTATGTTGCGCTTTTCAAAGCCGCTGAGGTTGACAATAGACAGCATTTCGCTGACCGTCTTTTCAATCTCGCTCTCCGACACTTTTCTTATGCGCAGACCGAACGCCACGTTTTCATAGACATTCAGGTGCGGGAAAAGTGCGTAACGCTGAAAAATGGTGTTAACCTGCCTCTTATGAGGCGGCACACCATTGATTTTTTTATCCTCAAATATGACATCCCCCTCATCGGGTTCGAGGAAACCGGCAATGACGCGCAGAATAGTTGTCTTTCCGCAGCCAGACGGACCTAACAGCGTGATGAACTCCCTGTCCCTTATATAAAGGCTCAGATCGTCGAGCACCTGATTATCACCCAGTTTGACGGAGATGTGTTTCAGATCGATAATGACATTTTTTTTCAATTATGCAGCCCCTCTCTCAAAAGAATACGATGCAAACCGCACATCAAAAATATAGTAAGTATTAATATAGAGCTAATCCGCAAAAAAGTCAACAGATTTGACAAAAAAAGACGCACTCGGCAAAATTTTTGCGGCTCACCTTTGGAATCGGCGAGCCGCAAAGAAAATTTTCAGTTTTCGGGCGAGGTTTTTTCCCTGAGTTCTTCTATTATCTCGACTATTTTAAAACGCGGCTCGTATCTGCCGGAGCTTTCGACGACCTTGAGCTCGTCGCCGTCGAGGAACGCGTCGATATTGCCTCCCCTGTCCTGCGCGGCAGGCAGGCACAGCGGCGGGAACATCACGCACCACCAGTTATGCCCCGCGCCCTCGCCTATCACGACTTTGACGGCGGTGTAGCGTCCCGCAGGCATAGTCAGATCGCCGTAACAGCGCGTTGCGAAATACTCATTGACGACATTGACGCTCACGGGATAGTCATAGCCCTCGCGCTCTATCACATCGCGCGCGGCAGCTTCAAGCTCCGCTTTCTGCGGCTCTATTTTTGCCTTTGCCTCGTCCGCCGTCACGGTGCCGTCGAAGAGCTCCGCGCCGCGTTCGAGCACGGCATCGCGAACTTTTAGCTTGAGCGCCTGATCTTCGTCTGAATCGGAGTTTGCAATGACATGCATTCGCAGCACATCGGAGCGCACACGCGAGCAGTTATAGGCAAACGCCCCGACGCTGCACGCGCCCGCCGCGACAACGACCGCGAACACAACAGCCTGTATTTTGAGCAGCTTTGATAATTTTTTTGACTTCATGATAAGTAAAAACCGTCCTTTCTTTCGGATGCAACCGAATTATGGACGGTTTTATAAGAGTTTATACGGAAAAGTTTGGAAGCTAACTTTTACTTACACTTCTTCACGACAATCAGCGTTATGACTGCGGCGGAGCCTATGACAGCAAATGCCGCGCAGGCGGCAACGACTTTGAACTTTGTGCTGTCGTCAATTCCGCTCGATGACTTCGTGCTGTGTTTTTTCAGGTTCATGCCCGCGCTCAGCGCATATGCCTCGGCAGGCGAACCGCCCGTGGCAACTATTGTTCTCGTCTCGCCATCTGCCTCGCCGAAGGCGTTCTTGCCGAACTCGCTGACGCTCGACGGAACGGTTATCTCCTGCGCCGAGGTTTTGGCAAACGCATTATCCGTTATTCCGACGACGGGCATGCCGTCTATTTCCGAGGGAATCTTAACCTTTTTACTCGAGCCGCTATAGCCGCAGATATAGGCATTGGCTTTTACCACGATATATTTGAAATCGCCGTAGGACTTTATTTCGGCGGAGCTTGCTTCTCTTTCGACCTCTGCGTTTATCTGCGCAAAGGTCTCGCTCTCGGTCACACCCTGCGGCGCGTCGGTGGCGACATTGCTGCCGCCCGCGGGCTTGGCTGTTGTGTTCTTGTTCGAGTTGCCGGAGGACGAACCCGAACCGCCGGATTTAGGAATCGTGGATGCCAGATTTGAAATTTTTATAGCGGGACGAATGCCATGGCTAGTACTGATAGCATCCCAGTAGTCGCTGAGGTAGCCATCTCCTCCGACACTGCATACATAGCTACTAGAATAGCCGCCGGCGGACCGCAAACACTGATCCGAACACCCACTCGATGAATCAGCCCACAATCCCTGACATTTTGCATAGTCGGAGCCTTTCGTCTGACGGGCATAGCTTAAATCCCTATTTGCCGGAAAGCCATATGCGGTATTCTGCATTTCGCTCCATGAGAGCAAAAAAACCTTGTCGTAGGTAGTCTCGCTATCATATTCGCTGTAAGAGGTAAAACATGCTCTATTATCTAATTTGGAGGTTAAAATGCTCGCCTTCTGCGAGGAGGAAAAAGCGGTGTTATAGAAATCATCGTTGAGCCACGCTCTGATGCTGCTCGTGGCATAATCGTTGGCATAGTGGGTGTGCGCTGCATCGTTCCAGTCGGCTGCGTATCCATACGGATTTGTGCCGTACTCATATATCGTATTGCTGTATGCCTGAGAGTCGATTATGCTCTCACAAAGGACAAGACCCGTTGAAGGATCGAGGACGCGCCATTTCAGAGGTTCATATTTGAAATAGTATATATTGTTGGGAGTATAACCGTTGTCGTCCTGATATGTACAATCAGAAGAGTGTTTATAACTTGTACACCATGGTCTGTACTGAGAAAAAGTAACAGCGCGGTATTTTGTGCCGTTATATGTAAAATCGGCATATTTCATCCAGTCGCCCTGAACCATACCACCATAATCCTCCGTACCGCTGTAATGCCCTGTGCCGCTGTAATAGCCATAGCTGACCCAGTTTTTTGAGACTTTATTGAGGGATGAAACAAGGGAAGAATTCGTGACCTTGCTCTGCGGATAAGAGCCGAATTCGACGATATCGCCGACTTTGTATGTTTTTCCCGCCGCTTCGGCTTTTGGCGCGAAAAGGCTCATACCATCAACGCCGAAGAGCCCGCCTATCGGCGCGGCGCAGAGCACCACGATTGCGATGAGCACGGCCGCTATCTTTCTCAGTTTCATTATTTACCCTCCGTTTTCAGCGTTTCGCGCAATTTCTCAGGCAAATAATATCCGATTGAAATTCCCGTGTCAACAGGGTTCGGCACGAACCGCACTTTAAGCGGTACGAACGGCATTTTTTGACTTTATAATAAATAAAAACCGTTCTTTCGTTCAGGTAGAACCGAACTACGGAACGGTTTTATAAAAGTTTGGAAGCGGATTTTTACTTACACTTCTTCACTACAATCAGCGCGATAACGGCGGCGCCTATAACGGCGATGACCGCGCAGACGGCAATGATTTTGAACTTTGTGCTGTCGTCAATTCCGCCCGACGACTTCGCGCTGTATTTTTTCAGGTTCATGCCCGTGCTCAGCGCATACGCCTCGGCGGGCGAGCCGTCCTCGGCAACTATCGTTCTCGTTTCGCCGTCTTCCTCGCCGAAGGCGTTCTTGCCGAACTCGCTGACGCCAGACGGAACGGTTATCTCCTGCGCCGTTGTTTTGGCAAACGCGTTATCCGTTATTCCGACAACCGGCATGCCGTCTATTTCCGAGGGAATCTCGACTTTTTTATCCGAGCCGACATAGCCGCAGATATAGACATTGACATTTATCACGATATATTTGAAATCGCCGTAGAACTTTATTTCGGCGGAGCTCGCTTCTTTTTCGACCTCTGCGTTTATCTGCGCGAAGGTCTCACTCTCGGTCACGCCCTGCGGCGCGTCGGTAACGACATTGCTGCCGCCCACGGGCTTGGCTGTTGTGTTCTTGTTCGAGTTGCCGGAGGATGAACCGGAGCCGCCGGATTTAGGAATCGTGGATGACAGATTTAAAATTTTGATAGCGGGACGAACTCCACCGTCAGTATCGCTAACATCCCAGTCGCGCCAGTTAACGCCGTCGAGGTTGCCATCGCTATAGACATAGCATACAGAGATAGAATAGTTACTGGCAGACCGCAAATATTGAAATACGCATTGATTCGATGCGCTAACCCATAGCCCCTGACATTCTGCATAATCAGTGTGCTTCGCCGCGCGTGCAGTGTCTGATGAAGTATTTGCAGAGAAACCGTATGCAGTATTCTGCACTTCGCTCCACGAGAGCAGAAAGACCTTGTCGTAGGTGGTCTCGCCGTCAAATTCACTATATGAAGTCTTATATGCTTTATTATCCAATTTAGAGGTCAAAATGTTCGCCTTCTGCGAAGAAGAAAAGGCAATATTATAGAAATCATCGTTGAGCCACGCTCTGATGCTGCTCGTGGCATAGTCGTTGGCATAGCAGGTGTGCGCTGCATCGTTCCAGTCGGCTAAATGGCCATATGGATCTGTGCCATAACCGTACACCGTGTTACTGTAAGCCTGAGCATCGATTATGCTCTCACAAAGAACAAAACCCGTTGAGGGATCGAGGACGCGCCATTTCAGAGGCTCATATTTAAAATAGTATATATTGTTTGGAGTATAGCCATTGTCGTCCTGATATGTCTTACTAGTAGAGGATGGGTTGCACGTCGAATACGGTCTGTACTGAGAAAAAGTGACAGCGCGGTATTTTGTGCCGTTATATGTAAAATCGGCATATTTCATCCAGTCACCTTGAACCATAGTGTCATAGCTGCCTGTGCCGCTGTAATAGCCGTAGCTGACCCATTTTTTTGAAACGCTGTTGAGGGATGAAACGAGCGAAGAATTCGTGACCCTGCTCTGCGGATAAGAGCCGAATTCAACGATATCGCCGACTTTGTATGTTTTTCCCGCCGCTTCGGCTTGAGGCGCGAAAAAGCCCATGCCATCAACGCCGAAGAGCCCGCCTATCGGCTCGGCGGCGCAGAGCACCACGATTGCGATGAGCACAGCCGCTATCTTTCTCAGTTTCATTATTTACCCTCCGTTTTCAGCGCTTCGCGCAATTTCTCAGGCAAATAATATCCGATTGAATTTCCTGTGTCAACAGGGTTCGGCACGAACCGCACTTTAAACGGTACGAACAGCAAAAAATATAAAAAACGCGCCGCCTAAATAAAGCAGCGCGTCAGCTTATCGATAAACCCGGTTTTGGGAGCTTCGCAGGAAACAATGCCCCGATTGTGTGAAAAAATGGTGGTGCGAAGCGCCGGATAGATTGTTTTGAATAAGTTATAATTCTTCAAAAATGCTGAGTATTTTGAGCTTTCATTACAACAACCCCTCAGTCACGGCTTTGCCGTGACAGCTCCCCTTACACAGTGGAGCCTTGAGACCCCATGCAATAACAGACTTTTTTGACAGACCAACGCGCCGCCTAAATAAAGCAGCGCGCTTTGAAATTTAATCTTTGAATCCCGTTATCTCCTCGCGGGTCTTAAAGATTCCGCCGTTGTTTTCGAGGATATCCATATGCTCTATAGCGTAGCCCGTACCGAGCGCGACGCACTCGAGCGGATCGTCGGGGATAATGACATGGACGCCGGTTCTCTTCTCTATGAGCTTATCCATGCCGTCGAGCAGAGCGCCGCCGCCGGTTAAAAGTATACCAGTCTCGGAGATGTCACCAGCGAGCTCGGGCGGCGTCACCTCGAGCACGCTGCGCACGCCCTCGGCTATAGCTTCGAGGTGCTCACGCATGGCGAGATAGACTTCCGTGGTGTTTACTTCATCGGTTATCGGCATTCCGGTTATATAGTGCTTGCCCTTTATGCCGATTGCAAGCTCTGTGTCGCGCAGATACGCGCAGCCGATGCGCTTTTTTATGCTCTCGGCGGTCTTTTCGCCGATGACCATATTGCGCTCGCGGCGCAGGTAGCGGATTATATCCTCGTCGAGGATATTTCCGGCAATCTTAACCGATTTTGAAATTGAGATACTGCCCATGGTGACGACTGCAATATCCGCAGTTCCACCGCCGATATCGACGACCATCGTGCCCATCGGGCGTCTGATATCAAGTCCCGCGCCGAGTGCCGCGGCGAGCGGCTCTTCTATAAGGCACGCCCTGCCCGCTCCTGCGGCGGTGACGAGATCGAGGATAGTTCTCTTTTCAAGGTTCGTGACGGTCGAGGGCATACAGACGACTATATTGGGCTTGAACACCATGTTTTTGCAGACTTTATAGAGCAGGACGCGGACTATCGCCTTTGTGGCGGTGAAATCCGAGATGACTCCGCTTCGCATGGGCTTGACGACGGTTATGGAATCGGGGTTGCGCCCGATCATATCCGCCGCTTTCTGACCGACCGCCAGGAGTCTGCCCGTATCGGTATCGAATGCGACGGCGCTCGGCTCGGAGACGACTATTCCCTTGCCCTCAACGAAGATGAGTATGGAAGTTGTGCCGAGGTCTATTCCGATGTTTGTTCCGAGCATTTTCCGTCCTCCTTTTTGGTTGTCGCCGCGCTGACGCAATATACTTTATCCGCGCCGCGCAGAAGCAGGAGCTTTGCGCACTCGTTGAGCGTCGCTCCCGTTGTTGATATATCGTCGCAGAGCAGAACTGCGGCATTTTCTATAATTTTGTTTTCAGCGCAGTCGAACGCGCCTATGACTCCGCCGAAGCGCTCGATGCCGCCCAACGTTTTCTGCTCCTTTCCCTGAAACGGTCGAGAGAGCAGTTTTTCTTCAAACGGCACGCCGAGCTCTTTTGCAATCTCTTTTGCGAGCAGTGCGCTCTGGTTATATCCGCGCTTTTTGAACGAAGATTCCGACAGGGGCACACAGCAGACAAAGTCAAACTTCACGCCCGCGAAATTATTTTTCACGCTGTCCGACATAAACCGGGCGAGTCCCACGGCATTCTGAACGCGGCCGTCAAATTTCAGGGCATGAACCGAACGCTTTGCGGCGCCGGAATAATAAAACGGCGCGGTCTGCGATTCGAAAAAGCGTCGGTGAGACGAGCATGAGCAATACTTTTTCTCCCTGCCGCAGTGCGGGCACAGCTCGCCTTTTACATATTCGAGATCGGCTTCGCACTTTTCACACACGGGCATATCCGGCGGCACGACTTTGCCGCACAGGGCGCATCGGCGCGGGAAGAGAGCATATGAGATATATTCAAGCGCTGACATCTTCATTCTTCATTCACCAGAAGGAAATGCTTGAGCGCGGAATAGCGTCTGGCTTTTTTGTCATTCGCCGCCATAGCGTAAATCTGACTCTGGCTGCCGACGAGGACAAGTATTTTTTTTGCGCGGGTGACGCCGGTATAGAGCAGGTTTCTGTATGCAAGGCGCGGCGGCACTCCGATTATCGGCATTATGACCGCGGGAAACTCGTTGCCCTGGCTCTTATGAACGGTCACGGCATAGGCAAGCTCGAGTTCCTGCAAGGCTTCAAACGGAATAACAGCCTTGCGCTCGTCAAACATTATCTCCGCCATGCGCGAGCGAATATCTACTTTTCTGAGGATACCTATATCGCCGTTGAAAATCCCCGTCCCGTCGCCGTCGGGGCCTGTCCACTCTATATCATAATTATTGCGCGTCTGCATGACCTTGTCGCCTGTGCGGAACACTGTCGCGCCGACTGTAGTCTCGGGCTTCGAGGCATCCGGCGGATTAAGTGCCGCCTGCATGACGCGGTTGATATTGTTCGTGCCGCACTCACCCATTCTCGACGGACAGATGACCTGGATATCGTCGAGCGGCGAATATCCATAGGCACGGGGCAGGCGCGTGGCGCACAGATCCGAGACGGTCTTTGCCGCGATAAACGGCGAATCAGTCCGCATGAAGAAAAAGTCCTTGTCGCGCACACCGAGCTTCGGCGGCTCGCCTTTGACTATTCTATGCGCGTTTTCGACTATCAGGCTCTCCATCGCCTGGCGGAAAACCTCGGTCAGCTCAACGACCGGGATGACCCCGGAGGCTATCATATCGTGCAGGACATTGCCCGCGCCGACGGGCGGCAGCTGATCCGAATCGCCGACCATAACAAGGCGGCAGCCTATCGGAAGCGCCTCGAGGAAGCTTGAAAAAAGAGTTATATCTACCATCGACAGCTCGTCGAGGATAACCGTCTGAGCGTCGAGAGGATTGCGTGCGTTGCGCGAGAACTGCGGGCGATCGTGCTTGTCCCACTCGACTTCGAGCAGTCGGTGGATGGTCTTGGCGGGTCTGCCCGTGACCTCGCTCATGCGCTTTGCGGCGCGTCCCGTAGGTGCGGCGAGCGCGACTTTGAGCCCGTCATCCTCGAACAGCCGGAGGATTCCGTTCAGGGTCGTCGTTTTTCCCGTTCCGGGTCCGCCGGTCAGGATAAGCAGTCCGCGCTCAATGGCAGTGACTATCGCCTTTCGCTGGAGATCGCCGTATTTTATGCCGTTATTTTTCTCTATTCTGTCAATCTCCCTGTCCGCCGCTTTTCTGCCTGCAGGAGGGAATCGGAGTATCTGTTTCATGCGCTCCGCCGAGGACTTTTCCGCCTTGTAGATATGCGGCAGAAACAGAAACTCGCGGTTATCGATAAACTCGCTGACGAGCCTGCCCGAGCCTATTAATTCGTCGATTGTTATATCGACCGTGTCCTCGTTCGTCGAGAGCAGCTCGGCGCACGGAGAAAACATCTTCTCGCGCGGGATGCAGGTATGCCCGTTCGAGAGGTTATGGCTCATGACATGCAGAACGCCCGCCTGGAGCCGATACCCGTTATCGGGTGGGTCGGGGAGCTGATCCGCGATGAACTCGGCTCGCTCGAAGCTAAATCCCACTCCCTCGCCGCACAGCGCATAGGGGTTGCGTTTGATTATATCTGCGGCGCGCACGCCGAACGCATTGAAAGCTTTGACACATTCGGCGGTTGTCATGCCGTATTTTTCGAGCGATATCATAATTTCGCGCACGGCGAACTGACGCTTGAAATCCGCGCTGATCTGCTTCGCCTTTTCGGGCGATATGCCGCGAATCTGCGCAAGACGCTCGGGGTCGTTTTCGATTATATCAAGGGTGTTTTCGCCGAACTTGTCAACTATTTTGACCGCGAGCTTCGAGCCGATGCCCTTGACTCCGCCTGCGGCGAGATAGCGGAGGATATCGCCTGCGGACGCAGGCATTTTATGCTCGCAAAGCTCGACCCTGAACTGGCGGCCGAAGGAGGCATGAAAATCCCAATAGCCGGAGAGTTCAAGCAACTCACCGGCTTTGAGCTCGGGCATGACGCCGACTGCGGTTATCAGCTCATCGCCGCTTTCGAGCTCGAGAACCGTGAACCCGTTTTCGGGATTCGCAAAGGTCACATCGTTTATCACGCCGCTTATGCGTATCCTCTCATGTTCCTCCATTTATATATCCTTTCGGGAAACGAACTTTTCAAATTCGCCGAGGGAGCAGAGATAAAGCCCCTCGCAGCTTCTGCACATTCTTCTGCACTCTTCGATCTGCTTTTCGTCCATACCGAGATCGAGAATCACAACGGCTTCTTTATCGCCGAGCATTCCGCTGCGAAGCCGCTGGGCATAGCCCTTCCCCGCGACATCGGTCATTCCCGCCCTTGCGGGGATAACGACGATATATCTGCCGTTTGAGCGCGGGTGCAGAATTTTCAGCAGTATGTAATACGATATGCTGACCACGCCGATGAGCACGAACGACGCAAAGATGCCGAGAAGCACTCCGTCCGACATTGATATCACCTCAGCACATCATATGCCGGGGACACACGGCGGGTTACATATAGAATAAACCGGATAAGCGAGCAGGCCTGTAAGCCGAGTTTTGTCTTTTAAGGCAACTATCTGTCTAGGCGCACCGTTGCCGATACGCTCAAGCCACCTGTCGGAGAGAATTACGCCGAGCAAGCGCGGAGCTTTCGCTCCTCTCCGGTCGGTGTTGCTCCGGATAGGGTTTGCAGGGCAATGCGGTTCCCCGCACGCCGGTGAGCTCTTACCTCGCCTTTCCACCCTTACCCGCAAAGCGGGCGGTATATCTCTGTTGCACTTTCCCTAAGGTCACCCTCGGCGGCCGTTAGCCGTTATCCTGCTCTGTGAAGCTCGGACTTTCCTCATTGATCTTATAAAAAGATCCCCGCAGCTGCCCAGCCTGCTCGCTATCTATTTATTGTAATTCAAAATGAGCCGCATGTCAAACAAATGATGAAAACAAAGTGTAAATTCGGAGAGGCTCAAAGCGTGTATTTTTGTGCGCGGCAGACAAATGAGATGCAGTGCAGCAAAAGAGGAAGCAGTCACAACTGATGATGTGTTGTGACTGCCGATTGTTTTGTTTGTACGGTGGGAAATGGGGCGTCATTTGATTAGAGTTGGGTGCGAAGATAAAAGCACTGCAAAATCAGTCAATTATGTGCTGCAACCCCTCAGTCTCGGCTTCGCCGAGCCGGTTCACTTTACACAAGGGAGCCAAAATAAGATTATATATTGTGATAGAAATTTGCTTGCAAAATTAGTAGTAACGGACTTTCGTGCCGCCAACGGCGGCAGCGGTGCGTCGAGTCGCCGCACCCTACAAATGCATGTCAATAAAATTGTGATAGATTCTGCGGGTGGATGATATCCGCCCCTACAGGATTGTGCTGATTTATAATATTATTTGGTCGCCTATCGTCGATATTTACGCCGGCACCCCATCTTATAGTCGTACAAATGCCGTTGCTTATTTCAACTTCTTCTCGCGGCGAATGCCTTTATACGATCCGTCGGTGCAGTTTCCGGCAGGAACGAAGCCCAAGTTTTCGTAATATTTTGCGAACGGTTCGTTATTTTCGGACGAGTCGAGGCGGAGATATTTTTTGTTTATACTCAGGGCGTACTCCTCTGCACGGCGCAGAGTATCGCTCCGTCTTTATCTTCAAGCGCAAAGGCTCGACCCTCGCTGCATTTTTGCTCGTAGTAGGACAGCGGATAGACTTCGTCATAGCCCATGACATTCCACTGCTCTATCCCCTTTTCGTCCATCCACTTCATCCGTTCGAGAACAAGATCAAACATCTGCGGGGCTTTTTCGGGCGGCAGTTTTATGAATTTGCATTCTTTCATCTTTTCACCATATAAAACACGCCCGGAAGTGATTATCCGGGCGCGAAATCATTTATGCGTTTTTATGGACTCTCGTCATAACATCAGTGCCGCCGAGGACATTGAAATGCTTGATATGGACGAGCGGCTGAGACAGGTCGTTGTTCGCGGGCATCTTGTTGTCGATGCCGCCGAGCAGGCTCGCGCCGTCCGAGCACTCAACTCTGACATTCTCGGGCAGATAGATATCGACTCCGCCGAGAATCGAGGTGACGCTTATGGTTATCTCGTCGTTTATCTGCGCCTCGCTCAGGTCAACTTCAAGACTGCCGAGGATCGCGAAGCAGTGAGCGCCGAGCAGGTTGCCGGTCGTGTTCTTATAAACGCCGCCCGAGCAGACCGCTGTATAAGTGGGCTTGTTCTCCTGCGAAATGGGTCCGCTGTTGTCATCGAGATGCTTTTTGAGCTTCTTCGTCTTGACGGTGCTGAATATCAGCCAGAAGCCGACCGCGACAAGCGCGATAGCAATCGCGAAATGGTTCATGCGCTCTGCGGGCACCCACTGGGGGTTGCACTTGAGCAGCAGCCACACGCCGACCGCGACAGCCGCGACATTGAGCAGGTCAAGACCCGAGGCTATCATGCTGCCGATAGCAGGGACAATAATAAACACTGTCCACCAGCCGCTCAGCTCGCTAATCTCCCAGAAGCCGAACGCCGAGCCGAGGAATATGATTCCTGCGGCAACGACCGCTATTCCGAAAAATATCTTATTCAGATTCTTTCTCATTTCCGTATGCCTCCTCATTGTTCTGAGCGTCGGACTGCTCCGGCACCTCAGCAGGTTTGCTGTCATCACTCTGTGCACTGAGCGGATCAAGAGTGCCGCCGTGCATTATCGTCTCAAACTCCTCGCCGCTTATCTTCTCGCGCTCAATAAGCGCGCCTGCGACTGCATGGAGCCTGTCGATATGCTCTTTGAGGATATCCTCGGTTCTGCCGTAAGCCGTGGTGATGATGCGGTTGATTTCCTCATCGATCTCTGCGGCGGTCTCCTCGGAATAGTTCTTCAGGTGAGAATAATCTCTGCCGAGGAACACTTCGTCGTTGCCCGAGCCGAAGGTTATCGGACCGAGCTTCTCGCTCATGCCGTACTTCGTGACCATCTTGCGCGCGATATCCGTAGCGCGCTCGATATCGTTCGATGCGCCGGTCGAGACATCGCCGATTATCAGCGCTTCGGCAACTCTGCCGCCGAGCAGGCTGACGAGGTTATCGAGCATCTCGTTCTTTGAATGATAGCTCTTATCCTCGGTCGGGAGGTACATTGTGTATCCGCCCATCTGCCCTCTCGGGACGATCGAGACCTGGTGAACCGGGTCGTTATATTCGAGATAATAGGCGGAGACTGCGTGACCTGCCTCGTGATAGGCGGTCAGGCGCTTCTCCTTGTCGGTCATCTTGTGGCTCTTCTTCTCGGTGCCCGCGACGACCTTTATCATCGCCTCTTCTATCTCGGTCATGGTGATGGCTTTTTTATCGCGGCGCGCGGCGAGAAGAGCCGCTTCGTTGAGCAGATTCTCGAGGTCTGCGCCGGTAAATCCGATTGTTGTTTTTGCAATAGTGGCAAGATCGACATCGGGGCCGAGGGGCTTGCCCTTGGCGTGGACTTTGAGGATAGCCTCGCGTCCTTTGAGGTCGGGATAGCCGACGGTCACCTGACGGTCAAATCTGCCGGGACGAAGAAGCGCGGGGTCGAGGATATCGGGGCGGTTAGTCGCCGCGATGATTATAACGCCCTCGTTTGCGCCGAAGCCGTCCATCTCGACGAGCAGCTGGTTCAGAGTCTGCTCGCGCTCATCGTGTCCGCCGCCCATGCCTGCGCCTCTGTGGCGTCCGACGGCGTCTATCTCATCGATAAAGATTATCGAGGGTGAATTTTTCTTTGCTTCATTGAAAAGGTCGCGCACACGGGAAGCACCGACGCCGACATACATCTCGACGAAATCCGAGCCGGAAATCGAGAAGAACGGAACGTTAGCCTCGCCCGCAACAGCCCTTGCAAGCAATGTTTTACCTGTACCGGGAGGGCCGACGAGCAGAACGCCGCGCGGTATTCTCGCGCCGAGCTTGTTGAAATGCGAGGGATCTTTGAGGAAATCGACTATCTCGCTGAGCTCCTCTTTCTCTTCGTCAGCACCCGCGACATCGTCGAATGTCGTCTTGCGGCTCTCGTCCTTTGCACGCTTGACGCGCGCCTTGCCGAACGAAAGGGTGCGGTTGTTCTCGTTGTTCATGGCGTTGTTCATCTTGCGGAACATATAGAACAGAAGCACGCCGAGAATGACGAGCATGAGAAGCGTCGGGACGATATTGAGAAGCAGTGCGCCGGTCGAACCGGTCTCATACTGCGCCTTTATCGGGGCGTCCGGATGCGCTCTGTTATATGCGATAACGCCGTTGTGTATGTCCTCCTGGAACATACTGACGTTCGGGACGGTGTAGGTATATACCTTGTTGTCGCCCTTGAGCTTGAACTCAAGCGCGCCGCTCGACATATTCAGACTGTATTCCGTGACCTTCTTGTCGTCGAAATACTGCACGACCTGATAATACTCAAGCTTTTCCTTTTTCTGCTGCCTTGCATAGAGGGAAACGCCGGAGATTATAAGGACGGGGATAAGAATATACGGTATCCATGCCAGCACTTTTCTTGCGCCGCTGTTGGTGTCTTTCTTGTTATTTTTCAAACGTCAAATCACTCCTATGACTGCCGAAGTTTTCTTGAATGAGCCGCTCTTACTTCTCATAGACCGAACGGCTGAGCACGCCGAGGAAAGGCACGTTGCGGTACTTCTCGGCATAGTCGAGACCGTAGCCGACAACGAACTCGTCGGGCACTTCCGTTCCCGCATAGTCCGCCTTGAGATCCTTTATCATGCGGCGCTCGGGTTTATCGAGGAAGGTGCATATCTTTATGCTCGCGGGTTTTCGCGCTCTGAGCATCTCGGATATGTAATGGAGGGTCTTGCCGGAATCGAGGATATCCTCGACCAGAAGCAGATCGTAGCCCTCTATAGGTCTGTCAAGGTCTTTGATTATCTTGACTTCGCCGGAGCTTTCGGTTCCAGATCCGTAGCTCGAAACCGCCATGAAGTCTATCTCGCAAGGTATCGTTATCGCTCTCATGAGATCCGCCATGAAAACGACCGAGCCTTTAAGGACGCTGACCATGAGCAGCTTTTTGTCCTTGTAGTCCTCGCTTATCTGTCTGCCGAGGCGGGAGACTATCCCGTGTATCTGCTCTTCGCTGAGCAATACTCTCTCTATATCCTCTATCATTGCTTTTCCCTCCGTATTATAAGCACATTTTCAGTGTTTTTTCCGACGCGGCATCGTCTGTCCGCGCCGAATCCCTCAACCCACAGCACACCCGACTCGTCGCGCAGCACTGCTACATCGCAGCGGCTCTCCGGCGGGACATGTGCCTCATTGAAAAGTTTTTTCAGACTTTTTGTGCATCCGCGCTTTGCAAGGGTCAGTTTATCGCCCGAACGGCGGCTGCCGATTTGAACTCTTCCTATAATTTTATCACAATCAATGCAATAATCCAACACATCTTTGTGAATTTTTTGTGTATCAAAGAAAACTTTTTTGTTAACCCGACAAATTGAAACGCGCCCGCTATGGCATACAGAGCCGTTTATGCACTCGGGCTCGACATCTTCACACCACTCTTCGCTCATCTTTGCGGGAGTTTCAAAGCGAATAATATCGCCGTCCGAAATGGCAAAAATATCGGGCGACAGCTGAATTTTTCCGCCGCATTGAATAATGTTTTCAACGGCATTTACAGTCTTGAAATCCGCCGACTTCGGGCATACATTTTTAATAGCGCCGAGCAGAGCGCGGCGGCGTATCGCCGGATGAGCCGAAAGCAGAGCTTCGCATGAGAGCCCGTCGTCTTTTTTGGCGGACGCCAGAAGCGACTTCGTTTCGCCCTCAAGGAAATCCTCATCAAGTGCTGCATTCTGAGAAAAATGCAAGGCATTCTCCTCAAAAGCGGAGTTTATCTCCTTGAGCGCCGGGACTGCAATATGGCGAATTTTATTGCGGCTGTAATCGAGAGTCAGATTGGTGCTGTCCGTCACGAAATCGAGAGAATTTTCGCGGCAAAAAGCTTCGATATCCTCTCTCGTGCAGAATATCAGCGGTCTTATAATATTCCCGCGAACGGGCGGTATGCCGCACAGACCTTTCAGCGACGAGCCGCGCGCGAGGTTAAAGAGCATCGTTTCGGCGTTGTCGCTCGCGGTATGGGCGGTTGCGATCTTCGCGTTTTTGTCTATCGATTCAAAGAACTCATAGCGCACTCTTCGTCCGCACTCTTCGCAGGTCTCCCCGCTCTGTTTTGCAAGGGCTGCGACATCGGCGTGAAGAACTTCAAAGCGAAGAGAGTTCTTTTCGCAGAAGGAGCGCACATATTTCTCATCGCGCCGCGCCTCCTCACCGCGCAGCCCGTGGTTGACATGGGCGACGGTCAGGGACAGCGAATACCGCTCGCTTATTTTCATAAGAAAGAGCAGCATTGCCATTGAATCGGCGCCGCCCGAGACCGCGGCTATGACCGCAGCTCCCGGGCTGAGCATATTATATTTTTCCACGGCACTGAGCGCTTTATCAAGCATTCTGAATCTTCTCCACTCCCATGAACAGAGTGTGATCCGCATCCCAGATGAAATCGACGGTCTTCGTCGGACCGTGTCTGTTCTTGGCAACAATGACCTCGACCTCGTTGGCAACGGGCGCGGTGGGCGTGGGCTCATCGTCGCCGTCCGGGTCGTCTTTTTCGTTCTTGTAATATTCCTCGCGGTAGAGCATGAGGACTATATCCGCATCCTGCTCAATAGAGCCCGATTCACGCAGATCGGACAGCTGAGGGCGGTGGGACTTTCCCCTGCCCTCGGTGCCTCTGGAGAGCTGGGCGCAGCAGACGACGGGGATATTCAAATCCTTCGCCATGAGCTTGAGGCTTCGGGTTATCTCAGTAACCTCCTGCACGCGGTTTTCGACCTTTGTGCCGGAGCGGATAAGTCCGAGATAATCTATAATAATACAATCGACATTCTTGAGTCTGCGTGCGCGCGCTTTCATTTCGGCGACGGTTATCGTGCTCGTATCGTCAAAATACAGCTCGCAGTCATTGAGCGAAGCGGTAGCAAGTCCGAGACGGGTCCAGTCGTCTGTATCGAGCTGGCCGGTTCTCATCTTTGTGCTGAGCACGCGTGCTTCGGTGGAAAGCACTCTCTGCGCGAGCTGCTCTTTCGTCATTTCGAGCGAGAAGAAGAGTATCTTTTTCTTCGCTTTAACGGCGACATTCCTCGCGAGGTTCAGAGCGAAGCTCGTTTTACCCATTGCAGGGCGCGCGCCGATAAGTATGAGGTCGGATTTGTTGAGTCCGGCGATAACATCGTCAAGATCCCTGTAGCCGGTTGAGATTCCCTTGAACGCTTCCGCGCCCTCGGAGCTCAATTTTTGCAGGGTATCATAGACCTGATTGACTATTATATCGCTGAGCTTCGATGGGCCTGTGCTCGTCTTGCCCTGGCGGATATCGTATATCCTCTGCTCCGCCGCGTCGAGAAGCATATCCGCGCTGTCGGTCTGGGCAACGGCGTTGTCGATAGTCTCCTGCGAGACGGTGATGAGGGTGCGCATGAAATATTTTTCGCGCACTATCTTGGCATATGACTCGACATTTGAAGTGGTCGGCACGCTCTGAGCGAGCTGGAACAGATAGTTCTTGCCTGCCGCCTCGTCATATGTTCCGTTATTCTTGAGCGTTTCGAGAATAATGAGCGGATCGATCTTGTTGCCGAGCGCATCGAGACTCACCATGACGGAGAAAATCTCTTTGTGCTGCGGGAGATAGAAATACTCCGGGCGAAGATAGATCAGCACCTGCGGCATACAGTTCGGATCCATCAGCACGCATCCGAGCACCGCCTGCTCCGCCTCAAGGCTGAAGGGCATCTGATACCCCTCGGGCAGGGTTAGGTTATTCACATCCACTTTTGTTAGATCCTCCGGTTTTCAGCAATTATTCCTCGCCCACGCTGACATAGACGGTTGCGTTGACGCCGTTATATACCTTCACTTCGGCGCTGAATGTGCCGAAAGACTTGATATCCTCCATGGACACCTTTCTCTTGTCGACCGAGACGCCGAACTGGCGGCTTATCGACTCGGCGACTTCCTTTGCGGTGACGGAGCCGAAAATTTTTCCGCCCTGACCCGCTTTTGCGGTGAGCTTGACGGTCTTGCCGTTTATCTTCGCGGCGACTTCCTTTGCGTTCTTGAGCTCGGTTTCGAGCCTGTACTTCTCCGCGGACTCGCGGTTTTTCAGCTCGTTCATCGCCTGAGCGTTTGCTTCAACGGCGAGCTTTCTCGGGAAGAGAAAGTTTCTCGCGTAGCCGTCGGAAGCGTTGACGAGCTCGCCTTTCTTGCCGAGGCTTTTTACATCCTGAGTGAGAATAACTTTCATTTATATCAATTCCTTTCGGGTTATTTACGGGTGTGATTATGCGGCAAATTGCGATAGGGTTTGCGAAATTTTGTTCAAACTTGGCGGGCGGATGATATCCGCCCCTACTGTATGATTTATTTATTACTTTGAGCTAAGTGAGGGCAATCCCTCAGTCACTTCGTGACAGCTCCTTTTACACAAGGGAGACGGGCAGGGGGGCAAATCCGCTGAAGCTTCGTATCGGCTTCCGCCGATATCGGACAGCCGCAAGGGCTGTCCCTACAGTCAGTTGAGTCGGTTGGAGTTGGCTTGTGCGAAAATTTTGTGCCGCTCAGGCGGCATCGGTGCGTCGAGTCGCCGCACCCTACAAGCCGCACGCCGATAAATTAGCGTTAATTTAAGGGAGCCGGTATGAATATCACGAAATCGGGGGTTGCTCTTCGCCGTCGGTGCGGGGGTATTTGGCGTCGATCGCTTCGCAGAGCTTCGACTTTGCCTCCTCCATATTTACGCCGGTGAGCTGAGCCGCCGCCATGGTGCGGTGGCCGCCGCCGCCGAGATATTCCATAATTATCTGGACATTCAGGTCGCCGTAGGAGCGCGCCGAGATATTGACGCTGTCCTTTCCGCTGTCGAAAATAACAAACGAGGCTTTTACGCCGCTGACTTCAAGCAGTTCGTCCGCCGCCTGGGCGCTGAGCAGTCTCGCGTTCTCCATGCCGGGTGCGGTGCAGGCTATGGCACAGCCCCTGTAGATATGCGCGGCGGAGATTATCTCGCTGCGCTTGCGGTTGCTCTCGATCGAATTCGAGAACAGGCGCTTTACCGCGACGGTATCTGCGCCCTTGCCCTTGAGGAAAGCCGCCGCTTCGAAGGTGCGCACACCTGTTGAGAGGACGAACTCCTTTGTGTCGAGCATTATGCCCGCGAGCATCGCCTGAGCTTCCACCGGAGAAAGCGTCGGCGCGGGGGTTATATAGCGCATGAGCTCCGTGACCATTTCGCAGGTCGACGAAGCGTTGGGGTCATGGAAGAAAATGAGCGCGTCTTTGATATGATCAACCGATTTTCTGTGATGGTCGATAACGACCGCGGCGGACGCCTTTTCATAGAGAGTCGGGAAATCGACAAAGCTGCTCTTATGGGTATCGACAACGACGAGCAGGGTCTTTCTCGTCATGAGCGCGAGGGCTTCGTTGACATCGATTATCCTGCCGTCCCAGCCGTCAGCTCGGAGCATATCGACAGCGGCGCCGGCAAAGCTGCGGTTTTCATCGAGGGCGATATACGCATCGATGCCGAGGGCGCGGGTTATCGACGACACGCCGACTGCCGCGCCGAAAGCGTCCATATCCGGGAACGAATGACCCATTATCATCACACGGTCGCTCGCGCTGATAAGACTCGAAAGAGACGAAGCCGCGACGCGGGTCTGGAATTTTGTGACCTTTTCGACGCTCTTGGAAACGCCGCCGAAGAACTCATACTCGTCCTTCGTCTTGACCGCCGCCTGATCGCCGCCGCGTCCGAGCGCCATATCGAGCGCCTGCTCGGCGGACTTCTCGCAATCGGTTATGGCGACTCCCGTGCCGACACCTATCGAGAGGGTCAGACCGAGCACTCTTTCTTTATATTTATATTCGCGTATCTTGTCGAGAACGCTGAAACGGTCGGCGCGCATCTTCTCGAGCACATCGCTCTGGGCGATTATCATGAACCGCTCCTCGGAGATTTTGCGCATGATGCAGTCATACTGCCCTGTCCAGTTCTCTATCACCTCTTCGACTCCGCCGCGTATCGCCGCGCGCTCGCTGTCTCTGTAATCCGCCTTGATATCCGCGATATCATCGGTCTGCAGAAGCATTATGACGGGTCGGTTCTTTATGTAAGCGAGCTGAGCGCGCTTCATCTCGCTTACATCGGTGAAATAGAAAACATATTCTTTCCCGCCCTTGAACTCGAACGAGGACGGGGTGACTATATAATAGGAATCCTTGATTTTGACTATGGCTGCGCCGTTCGACTCCGCCTGCTCGGGATCGCAGCCGCCGATAAACGGCTGGGCGAGCTTGCGGTCGATGACCGACTCATCCATAAAAGTATGGAAAAAGCTTCTGTTGAAAAGCTCGATTATCCCGTCGCCATCGCACACGAGCATAGGCATGGGAAAATCGTTGACGGAACCGGCGTCTGTCGCGTCGAGGCTGTGCGACGCCATGTCCCTTAGCTGGCGTTCACGGTTGCGGATGTTAAAGAACTTGACTATCTTATAGACCGAGAACGCGATGAGAAGGACACTACCCACAAGCGCCGCCCACCCGCTGTAGCGGACAGCGACAACAACAATGAACGCAGCCGCCGCAACAAAGGCGGCTATTTCCACTGCGAGCTCTCGCAGGAAATCCTTAAAACTCATTCATCAGACCTCCATAATAACGGGAAGAATCATCGGGCTGCGCTTGGTGCGCTCATACATCAGGTGAGATATCTCGTCCCTGAGGCTTGCCTTGATGCTGTTCCAATCGAAATATCCGCCGTCCGTCTGGGCTTCGATAGCCTCAACGGCGACTTCACGCGCGGCGTTTATCAGCTCCTCGGACTCCTTGACATAGACGAAGCCTCTCGTCACGACATCGGGGCCGGAAACTATCATGCCGCTCTCGCGGTCAATGCAGACGGCGACGATAACAAGACCGTCCTGCGCGAGATGTTTTCTGTCTCGAAGCACGACCGAGCCGACATCGCCGACGCCGTAGCCGTCGACAAACACTCTGCCTGCGGGCACGGTTGACGTACATCTGAGCGCCTTTTTGCTGATCTCGGCGACCCTGCCGTTATCGGCGATGAGTATATTCTCCTTGGGGATACCCATACTCAGCGCGAGACCTGCGTGTTTTCTCAGGTGTTTGAGCTCGCCGTGAACCGGAATGAAATATTTCGGCTTGACGATGCCCATTATCATTTTCAGCTCCTCCTGGCAGGCGTGACCGGAGACATGGACTTCGTACATCTTCTCATATACGACATCCGCGCCGAGCTTCATCAGCTCGTTGACGACACGGCTGACGGTCTTTTCGTTGCCGGGAATCGGAGTTGCGGAAATTATAACATAATCGTTGGGGTGAATCTCGACCTTACGGTGATCCGAGAACGCCATGCGGGTCAGGGCACTCATAGGCTCGCCCTGGCTGCCAGTGGTAATGATAACGAGCTTATCGGCGGGATAGCGGTTTATCATATTGATATCGATGACTATCCCCTCGGGAACGTTGAGATAGCCGAGCTCCGCCGAGATGCTCACGACATTTTCAAGGCTTCTGCCGACGAGCGCGACCTTGCGCCCGAGGCTTGCCGCAACATTCATTATCTGCTGCACGCGGTGGATATTCGAAGAGAATGTTGCAACTATTATGCGGTTGTTGCCCGCCTTACGGAAGAGGGTCTCGAACGATTCACCGACCTTTCTCTCGCTCTCGGTAAAGCCGGGACGCTCGGCGTTGGTGGAGTCGGACATAAGGCAGAGGACTCCCTCCTGCCCTATCTCGGCGAGTCTGCCGAGATCCATCATGCCGCCATCGATAGGCGTTGTGTCGATTTTGAAGTCGCCCGTGTGGACGATAGTGCCGCCCTCGCAGCGGATAGCGAGTCCGAGTGCGTCGGGTATGGAATGGTTGACATGGATAGCCTCAACCGTAAAGCCGCCGAGGGTTATCACGTCACCGGGCTTGATGACGTTAAGAGTGGCGGAATTGAGCAGTCCGTGCTCGCGGAGCTTGCCCTGGATAAGACCTATGGTGAGGTTCGTGCCGTAGACGGGCACGTTGAGAACCTTGAGAAGATACGGCAGACCGCCGATATGATCCTCATGTCCGTGGGTTATGACTATTCCGCGTATTCTGTCCGCGTTGCGCTCGACATAGGTGAAATCGGGAAGCACGAGATCGACTCCGAGCATATCCTGATCCGGGAACGCAAGTCCGCAATCGACAAGGAACATATCCTCGCCGTATTCAAACAGGGTCATATTCTTGCCCACTTCATTCAGGCCGCCTAAAAACGACACTTTTATAGGCTTGGGCTCAGCCTTCGATTTGCCCGGTGCGGGCTTAATTTTGCCGTAACTGCGGTAGCTGCGCCTGCCCGCAGTCTTCTTTGCGGGCGCAGACGCTGCGCCGGTTTCTTTTGCTTTTGGCATAGAAATCTCCTTTTCTGTTAAATTTTTGATGTAAGTAGAACCCCGACCGGTCAAGGTGCGGGAATTAAAGCCTTGTCTGTTAAAAACGCGATGATATTTTCAGCATGGATACAAGACAAATTTCGGGTAGTTAAGACATATGCGTGCAGTCATAATACAAAAATATCCCTATTGTTAATTTTACTATGATTGGATAAAACTGTCAAGTAAAGTACATACAATTTAAAACACACGAGCTGCAATAAAATTATGCGCGACTTACAAAAAGACACATCGGCAAAAGGTGTTGCAATCACTTTGCGCCGGAGGAGATGAACGCCTGCGCTTCGGCGCAGAGTTCGCGCGCGGTCTCCTCGTCAAAGCTCTGCGCAGTCAGGCGGAAACGCCCGTTGCCGAGCGGCGAAATATGCGTTTTTCCGCGCTTTTCGACAAGCACGAAGCCGTTCGCCCCGTCGCGCCCGAATGAGAAGTTCTCGCCCTCAAACTCGTCGAGATAGTCGGGCGGCAGTTCGAGCTGCGCCGTGGTGCTGTAAACAAAAAGCGGCGGCAGAAGAGAATAGAGCTCGGGGAATGCCATATTCTTCTCTTCTAAAATACAGATGAGCTTCGCCGCGGTGAACAGTGCGTCGCGCGACCAGAACTGACGCGCCGCGAGACGGCGTGCGACATTATCCGAGCCGTCCGACGGGGCGGAGAGATAGCGATAAGCCGTCCTGCCGTAGCTTCGCGCGAGGTCATCGAGAAATGCAGGAGAATCATAAGGGACGGAGATATCCCGCCCGCTCTCGAGCTCGTACATTCCGCAGAGGGCGATTAGCTTGACAAACGGCACAACTCCGGTCTTTTCAGTATATGCGCTAAGGCTCGTTCCCCTGCGGTTTATTCTGAGGGTCAGCGCGCGCTCGTTCGAGGTGGTGCGCATGCAGTCGTTTATGAGCGCGGATATCATTGGGTCGGAGCTGAGTATCGCGCAGTCGGATACGCCGTAAGGCACATGGCGCATCAGCTCGTCGCGGTAGAGCATACCCATGGCGGACATATCAAAGAGCCGACCGCACGACGGCGCGGGAGACAAATCGGTCTCCATGAAATCCGCCGCCTTTCTGCCGAGCGCCGCAGACACGCTCAGCCCGTTTTCGCCGAAGATGCTGACCGTCCCCTCCCCGGCGCAGACGAACACGCCCGCATTGAGCGACGAGAACGGAACTAAAAAAGATAGCTGGGATTCAAAGGACGCGCCGAACGACCACGCATTGACGCCGGAAACACGCAGTCCTGCGCACACGGCATCGGCGCAGGCGCGGGAATATTCATCGTTCCGGCAGGCGACGCCTACCCTGCCGCGCCCAAAAGCCGCACCGACTGCCGCGCCCGCTCTCGCGCAGTCGGACGCAGTGAGCCCCTGCGCCCGTTTTATAAAAGCCGCCGAGTCCGCATCGTAGCTGTACATGATAACCCCTCCGAAGATATGATATTCCTATTATTGTCTGCCGGGAGCGGTTTTAAGCCGAAGTTTCACACATTTATAAATGTGCGGCGGGGCGGCAAAATCACCTTGTTTTTGACCCGACTTAGTGATAGAATTAATTAAAACAACACAACGGAGTAAAATATGAGCGAACTGAAAAAAGTTGAGATATTCACCGACGGCGCGTGTTCGGGCAATCCCGGACCCGGCGGCTGGGGCGCCGTTCTGCGCTACGGCGAGCACGAGGCGGAGATGTCCGGCGGCGACGCGAACACGACGAACAACCGTATGGAACTCATGGCAGTCATAAGCGCGGTTGAAAGGCTCAAGGAGCCCTGCGATATAAAGATATACACCGACTCGCAGTATGTTGCGAACGCGTTTTTAAAAGGCTGGATATGGAACTGGAAGAAGAACGGGTGGAAAAAATCCGACAAGAAGCCTGTTTTGAATCCCGAGCTATGGGAGCGGCTGCTCAAAGCGCTTTCAAGGCACGAATATGAATTCATATGGGTCAAAGGACACGCGGGGCACCCCGAAAATGAGCGGTGCGACAGGCTTGCGGTAGCCCAGAGCGAAAAATATGCAAAGAAGTGAGCCAAGAATGAAAAACGTTGCGATAATACTTCAGGATCTGCGAAGCGGCGGAAGCGAGCGGTTTGCGAGCAGGCTGTCACATCTGCTGAGCGAAAAATTCAATGTCTATGTTCTGGTCTTTGACGCGAGCGAAAAGCGATTCGACTGCGCGGGCGAATTTGTTGACTTAAAATTGCCCGCAGGCAAAGGCACGGCACAGCGTGCTGTTATTATGCTCAAGCGCGCCGCGGCGATAAAAAAATTCGTCAAAGAGAACGACATATGCACGGCGTATTCGTTCACCCACGCGCCGAATGAAGCGCTCGCGCTCTCGGGCGCGAAGTGCGTGAAATATATCTCCTGCCGCGACTATGTGCGGCTCATAAAGAGCTCGAAGCTCTATTCATTCGCGCTGCGGCACGGATGCAATGTTCTCTTCAACGCCCTCGAGATGCAGAAAAAATGCGAAGAGATGTTCCCGGGAAACGAAGATAAGCTTTTCACGGCATATAATATCATCGACTGCGAAAAAGCCCGCGAGGACGCAAAAGAAGAACTCGACGAAGAATATAAGAAATTCTATGACACGCACAGAGTTATAGCCTTCTCTTCGAGATTCGTTGAGCAGAAATGCCAGTGGGATATGCTAAAAAGCTTTGAACTGCTGAAAAAAGATATCCCCGACGCGGGGCTGGTATTCCTCGGCTGCCGCGGCGAGCATGAAAACGCCGTCCGCGAGATGGCTCAAAGGAGCGCATATTCAGACGATATAATCTTCGCGGGATTCCAAAAGAACGTTTTTAAATTCGTCTCCCGCGCCGAGGTCTTTGCCATGACTTCTTACTACGAAGGCTTCCCGAACGTCATTGTTGAGGCGTTAGCGGTCGGCACTCCGGCTGTCAGCACGGACTGCACATCGGGTCCTGCCGAGGTTCTCGCGCCCGGCCGCCCGTTCCTGCCGCACTGCGACAAAATGACCGAAGTCGATTGCGGAATCCTCTGCCCCGTCATGTCCGAAACGCCGGACTTTGACTACGGCAACATAAACGACGCCCACCGCGAATACGCGAAGGCGCTCAAAACACTGCTGACGGACGGCGAGCTTCGCGCCCGTCTTTCGGCAAACGGAAAGAAGCGCGCAGACGAGCTGAGCGCAGAAAATATGAAGCAGGTCTATTTCGACCTGACCGACAACTGATTCGGAGGTAACAACAATGAGCAGATATCTTATAGTCGGCGCGGGGCGCAGCGGAATCAACGCCGCGCAGCTGCTTATCAAAGTCGGCGAGGATTTTATAATCTACGACGGCAACGAGAATTTTGACACTGCGGCGGCGTGCGAAAAAATAGGCAGGGATAATATAGAATTTATCCTCGGCGATTTTTCGGGCTTCGATTTTTCGCGCGTTGACATTTGCGTAGTAAGCCCCGGCGTATCGCTTGAAACGCCGATAATGAAAGCCGTCAAAGAACATGATATACCGATCTGGGGCGAGGTCGAGCTTGCCTACAGGTACGACAAGGGCACGGTTATCGGCATAACGGGCACGAACGGCAAGACCACGACAACTTCGCTCACCTATGACATAATGAAACGCCACGCGAAAAAGGCTCTGCTCGTCGGCAACATCGAGATTCCCTACACCGGATACGCGCTCGAGAGCGACAAGGACAGCGTGACGGTCGCGGAGATAAGCAGCTTCCAGCTTGAAACGATGGTGACATTCAAGCCGCATGTCACGGCTATTCTCAATATTACGCCCGACCACCTCGACAGGCACAAGACGCTCGAAAACTACATCGCGATAAAAGAATCGATAACCAAGAATCAGGACGAAAACGACTTCTGCGTGCTCAACTACAACGACCCGGTTCTGCGCGAATTCGGCAAGACCCCGCGCTGCAAAGTCATATTTTTCAGTTCTTCGGAAGAGCTCGAGAGCGGAGTGTTCCTGCGCGGCGATACGATGATAATAAAAGAAAACGGCGTTGAAACGCCCGTCTGCACAACGAAAGACACGAGCCTTGTCGGCATGCACAACTACGAAAATATCATGGCGGCTATCGCGATGACACATGCAATGGGCGTGCCTCTCGACACCATCCGTCAGGGCATAAAAGAGTTCACGGCAGTCGAGCACAGGATAGAATTCGTCGCCGAGAAGAACGGGGTCAAATACTACAACGACTCAAAGGGCACAAACCCAGACGCGGCGATAAAGGCGGTCTACGCCATGCCCTCGCCGACGATCCTCATCGGCGGAGGCTACGACAAGAAGTCGAGCTACGACGAGTGGGTCGCGACATTTGAGGGCAGAGTCAAAGAGCTTCTGCTCATAGGCAAGACGAAATACGACATTGCCGCCGCCTGCGACAAGGCGGGATTCAAGGCATACAAATTTGTTGACACGCTCGAAGAGGCCGTCAGCATAGCTGCCGCCGACGCAGAGAGCGACGACTGCGTACTGCTCTCCCCCGCATGCGCGAGCTGGGATATGTTCAAATGCTATCAGCAGCGCGGAGAGATATTCAAGGGCTGCGTAAGAGCGTTATAAAAGCTATAAAAAGCAAAGCGAGCCGCCGCGGATATCCGCGGCGGTTTTGTGTTGGAGTGCTCGGCATGTGAAATAACTCGGCGGTAGATGCGGCAGTGATGCATCAAGTCGCCGCGCAAAAGAGGTTCGCACCAATAAGATCGTGCAAACTTCGCGGGCGGATGATATCCGCCCCTACTTACTTTGAGCGAAGCGAAACCAACCCCTCAGTCGCTTCGCGACAGCTCCCCTGCAGGGGAGCCTGTTAAAGCGAACTCGCACGAATGAGAGCCGCAATCAGCAAACAGCAAAAATACCGCAGGGCTTTTGCTCTGCGGTACTTTGATTTCAGGCTTTATTTATGCTCGGCGAGGTATCTGTCCACGACGGACTCGACATAATCCGGGCGGTCGGTGATGATGCCGTCAACGCCGTTTTCGAGCATTTTGATAACATCCTTTTCCTCGTCGACAGTCCATGCGTTGACCTTCATGCCGGCGGCATGGGCGCGCTTGACAAGCGTCTTTGTGGCGAACGCCTTGTGCGGATGCATCGCGTCGCAGCCGATCTTCTTCGCGAGGTGCAGAGGCTGGAAGAACCATCTTCTGACTACCTGTCCGTAAATCGGATAGAGATACGCCGTCTTGCACTTGGGATCGTACTTCTTCGCCTCAACGAGCATCTTATAGTCGAAGCTCGAAATGAGAAGCTTATCGAAAAGTCCGTATGCCTTGGCGGCGTCTATCGTCTTGCGGACAATGTCTGCGCGGTCGGTCTTGCAGGGCTTTATCTCGATGTTCATGACGCTGAGCTTATCGCTCTTCTGCATGCACTCGAGGTATTCTTCGACGGTAGGCAGAGTGACGCCGGCGAAGTCCTTGGAGAACTTGCTGCCGAAGTCGAGCTTGCGAATATCCTCAAACATATAGCTACCGATAGCGCCGGTGCCGTTGGACATCTCGTCAACGGTGTCGTTATGGCAGATAACTATATATCCGTCTTTTGTGGAATGGACGTCGGTCTCGGTTCCGTCGGCTCCGAGCTCGATCGCTTTTTCAAACGCGGGGATCGTGTTCTGCGGGGCATAGCGGTTAGCACCGCGGTGCGCGATTATCTTTGGCTTATTCAACACTGTTCACCTCTGAAAAATTTCTGAGGACATTATAGCACTTCGCCGCTGAAAATTCAACAGGAATGTGATAATGCTGAAATAATTATTAAATTTCTGTTCTTAATTAGGTTTTGAGCCATTTTGCTGTTGCAAGCTATTAATATTTTTGCTATAATGATAAGAGCTTTTATGCAAATTGTCGATGCTTCCCGATTGATTTTTTTCATATCGGGGGGCTAAAACAACTGTCTGCGGGCGTATTTTCCCTGCTTCGCCGCGGACCTGAAGGAGTGTTGAAATGGGAAAGAGTAATCTCAAGGAAAAGGTCAGCACGACATGGAACAATGTCGTACTGCACTGGAAAACACCCGCCTTGGGCAAATATGTCTCCTACAAAGAGATAATTGCCTACGGCGTCGGAGGAATGGGCGTTCAGTTCGTCATGTTCTTCTGCTCGCTCATCGCGCTTTCCGCAACGAGCTTCCTTGTCGGAAACACGATAGGCATCAAGCCGATGCACTTGCAGTACATGGCGGTCGCATCGACTATTATCGGCTTCGGAATCACTATCGGACGTTCTTACATAATCGACAGCGCCCGCTTCAAATCCGGAAAATTTCGTCCCTGGCTTGCGATAACAGGTATTCCTACCGTTATTATAGCGGTCGTGTTCGTCTGGCTGCCATATGAGACAATGTCGTATATGCAGAAAGTCATTGCGGTTTTCCTCTGCTACAACCTTCTGCAGTGCTTCTATCCTTTCTTCCAGCAGGCATACACAGACCTTGCAAACGTCATATCGCCCAACTCCCATGAGCGTACCGATATCGTTTCGGTCTCGTCGATCATCTACTCCATGGCGCCGTCCCTCACGGGTCTTTTCGTGCCGATGCTCTCGACACTCACGGGCGGTCTGAACTCCATCACCACATACCGTATAATCCATCCCCTCGTCGCCGTTGTCGGACTTCTTCTGTCCTATGTGGCATACGCGGGAACGAGAGAGAGAATAATCGTGGCGGAGAGCCACGTTACCCAGTTCAAATTCTCCGACGCATTCCGCGCCGTTGCAAAGAACAAATATTTCTGGATAACATCCCTTGCAGGCTGGCTCGGCTTCCTTGAGGGCGCGGTCGGCGTTATCATCGGCTGGACATTTATATACGCCTATCCCAACAGAATGGGGCTTTACGGAGTCGCAACAACGCTCATCGGCAACGCGGCGCTCTGGGCAATGCTCATCTGCCCGATAGCGATAAGAGTTATAGGCAAGAGAAACCTGCTCATCTGGTGCAATGTTACAAACGTCGTGCTCATCGGATTGCTCTATCCCCTTTACAACAACATCCCCGCTCTGATAATTCTCTATTATCTCAACGGATTCGTCAACTCTTTTTCAATAGTCTACACCCCGGGCATCAACGCCGATATGCGCGACTATCAGCAGTATTTCACCGGCGAGCGCATCGACGGAATGTTCGGCGCGGTCGGCATAATCGGCTCGTTCATCGGAATGTTCACCGGCATGGTGCTCCCGACCATCTATCAGATGCTCGGCCTTGAGGACAACTACGACGTGCTCGAAGTCGCTTCGTTCAGAGAGGATATGTTCGACGTGCTCATCATCGCCGCAGTTATCGGCGCGGCGCTCAACTTCGTTCCCTACCTCTTCTACGATCTGACCGAGACCAAGCAGCGCGGCATAGTCAAGGTACTCAAGATACGCGCGATGTTCGAGGACTACGGCAACGGTATTCTCCGCGACGAGAGCATCGTTGAAGCCATAGACATAATCGACGAAGCTAACCTCCTCTACAAAGACAGAACCCTCATGACCACGAAGGACGACATCAAGAAGGCAGAGAGACTGCCCGCGAGGACGCCCGAGGAAAAAGAGTTCAAGAAGAGCGAAATCAAGCGACTGAAAGCCGCTTACAAAGAATTCAACACTCAGAACCGCGGCATAAAGAAAGACCGCATAAATCAGGCAAAGGCCATGCCCAAGAGCACCGATGCCGAGAAGGCGGCGAAAAAAGCCGAGAACGCGGCGAGAAAAGCTGCGATAAAGGCCGCGAAGGCTATGCCAAAGGGCACCGACGCCGAGAAGGCGGCGAGAAAAGCCGCGATAAATGCAGCGAAGGCTATGCCCAAGGGCATCGACACCGCGAAGGCGGCAAGAAAAGCCGCGATAAAAGCCGCGAAGAAAGAGAACAGAGAGCTCAACAAGCTCAATGCGGACATCTCCGTGTGCGATTTCATCATCGACGAGATGAACAAATACGACACTCTGCGCATCAAGAAGCAGGTCGAGCGCTCTATTGCGCTTGACAGAGCCGGATACGCCGGAATATTCAACTACAGCAAAGAGGATATGGCCGAAGCCAAGGCTCTGCCGAAGTCCACTCACGAGGAGCGCGAGATTCGCAGCGACGCCATAACCCGCGCCCGCGCGCTCAAGAACGCCAGAAAGGCAATGGTAAAATTCTACGGCTCGCCCGAAAATATTGTCGAGCCTTCGGACGATGCGTTCAAGGCCGCAGAGGCTCTGCCGGACGACACCTTCGCGCATCAGCTCGAAAAGAAGAGAACCGTCAAGAAGCTCGTCAACGAGAAGTCGAAGTACATCAGAAGCGTCAAGCCTCTTCTCGACGCAAGACGCCAGCTGACGGAAAAAGAAAACTACGCGCATCTTGACGATATCCGCGCAAGATACGCCGACGCAAAAGCGAACACCGACGCCGAGTATGAGGCGCGCAGAATCGAGATCGAGAGACTCGAAGAGGAGCGCAAGGCAGACCTCGAGCGCAGGAAGCAGGAGCGCCTGGCAAAGAAGAACGGAAAGTGAGGAACAGACGATGAAAAAATTCAGTAAAATAGCAGCCGTTGTTGCGCTGATGCTCGTTGTCTGCCTCTCTTTCACAGGCTGCGGCAATCTCGGCAACGCGATAATCTCCGCCCTCTCCCTCGATGTCACGGTCGACGACCCGGCGCTCATCAAGGTTGAGGATATACTCGACAAGACCGTCAAGACGGAATCCGTCAAGAGCGGCGACTTCACCTATACATTATATACCGACAACACCGCCTGCATCACGGGCTACACGGGGAGCAACCCCGTTGTTTCCATTCCCGCGGAGATAGACGGCGCAAAGGTAGTCGGTCTCGAAAACAAAGCCCTCAAGAGCAGCAGCACGCTCAAGGAGCTCATCCTCCCCGACTCAGTTGAAGCAATCGGCAACTATGCCGCGATGTACTGCGACAATCTTGAGAAAGTAACCATCGGCAAGAACATCAAGCACATCGGCATCAGCGCGTTCGAGGGCTCGCAGGAGAACGCCTACACCGGAAAGAGCAAGCTTACGACCGTCGTTTTCAACGGCGCGCCCAAGACCATATCCGAAAAGGCTTTCTACTTCTGCTCCGCGCTGACCGAAATAGTCCTGCCCGAGGGCGTTGAGACCATCGGCGACTGGGCATTTGCGAAGTGCTTCAGCGCAAAGAAGATAATTATCCCCGAGGGCGTCACTCAAATTGACGACCACGCGTTCCTCAAGTGCACCGGAGCGGTCGAGATATCGATTCCCGGCACGGTTGAGAGCATTGCGGTGAGCACATTCTACCGCTGCTCCTCTCTCGAGAAGCTCACCATCGGCGAGGGAGTCAAAAAGCTCGAAAAGGGCGCGTTTGAAGAGTGCAAATCGCTCAAGACAGTCGTCCTGCCCGAGAGCCTTGAGGAGCTCGGCAAATATGCATTCTACAACTGCACCGGACTCGACGAGATAACCATTCACTCCGGAGTCACCGTGTTCGGCGGCGAGATATTCAAGGATGTCGGCAAGCTCACGATTTCGACCGAGAGCGGAAGCAGCGCCGAGAAATACGCGCAGGACAACGGCTTTGATGTTGCCGTTATCGGCTGACGGAGGACGAATGGGAACGATAATCGCACTCGGCGGCGGCCGTTATGACGACGGCGAGGTCATGCCGATATTTGAAAGAATAGTCCGTGAATCGGGCAAAAAAAATCCTCACGTTGTGTTCCTGCCGACTGCCGGACACGACGACACCGAGGGCGACGAGCCCATCTGGGAGAGCTTCGAAAAGCTCGGATGCACGGTTGAGACGCTCAAGCTGACCGACCCCGCGAACACCCGCGAGCACATATATGATACGCTCGTGAGCACGGACATTGTCTACGCCGGCGGCGGAAACCTCGAGTTCATGATGAACACATTCAAGGCGACCGGCGCGGACGAGGCGCTCAGAGAAGCGTATAAACGCGGAAAAGTCCTTTCGGGGCTCAGCTCCGGAGCGATGTGCTGGTTCGACATGGGATATGACGACTGCGGCGAAAACGGCAGCTTCATGTTCGTCGACTGCATCGGGCTTCTCCCCTACTGCTACTGCCCGCACTTCATCAGCGAACGCTGGCAGAGCTTCGGGACAGCCGTAATAGGCTGCCGCGTCTCGGGCATCGGAGCCGAGGACGGCGCGGCGCTCATATTCAAAGACGGTAATTTCTCCGCCATGTGCGGAAACGACGGCGGAAGCGTGTTCTATTTTGACAAAGATAACGGCTTTGAGAAGAGCGACATAACCGAGGACGCGTCGGCGCTGGATATATAAAAATCATGCAGGGAAAACGGATGATTTCTGTTTTCCCTGTTTTTTATTGGGGTATCTATAAGCCTGTAATTCCGGCACACGGTTTAATAACGAACTTGCCTAAATCTGCTGAATATGATATGATTTTGTATCGGCTATGCCGATAGCGGACAGCCGCAAGGGCTGTCCCTACGGGATATATAAGCTATAGTCATTGCTGAATATTCGATTTAGTTGCAATATGGAGGACAATTATGTGGTGCTTGCCCAAAGACAATTCAAAAGCAGTTATTACTGCACAAGATCAAATACATAGCGCTCATCGCGAGTGTCACTTGCAACTACCCGAAACGGCAATTTTATTCTTTATGGGCAAAGCGACGGATTACCTCATATCGCAATATAATGCAACAGAACTGCCTGAACCGCTTCCGCGATTTCTTAATTCCTGCCCAATTTGGGAGATTGGGAAATTCCAGCTATGCTTTGCGGACGGAGGACGCGGTGCTCCGCAAGCAGTAGATACAATCGAAACTCTCGCCGCATTAGGAGTAAGAAATATTATTTCCGTCGGAATGTGCGGAGCATATGATGAAGTCGTCCGTGTCGGTGAAATTATCGCTCCGCAAAAGGCTTTTGTGGAAGAAGGAACATCACTTCATTATTACGAGGACATCAAATACTCAAAACCGGACGGCAATCTTCAAAAAGCCGTCACATCTTTGCTTGGCATACGCAGCTATTCTATTGTCTCGACAGATGCCGTATATCGTCAGACATTTTGCAAAGAACAGTTATGGCGAGATAAAGGTGCTGTCGGAGTAGATATGGAAACATCGGCAATCTTCAGCGTTTCCAAATATCTCGGATTAAAGGCTGTCGCTATGCTAATGGTTTCCGATATACACCCGATTGATTCAAATTCTGCAAAATGGGAATGGAAAATGACAAACGAAATGAGATATAATCTCGTCGATCAAGCCGTCGCATTTGCAAAAGCGATTAATAATACAAAATAATATCTCGCCTATGCCGGATTGAGCCTATTCGAGTTTGTGCCATTTGCGGCAGCTATATTTAGACTAATAACCACCGAGAAACAAATCAGCAAAATAAAACGGAGAAATAAAATGAAAAACGACCATACATTTGTCTATAAATTCTTTTTGTTTTCTTTAGCCATGCCCGAACGAATGGCGAAGTATTTGGAGAAAATGCGCCAAAAGGGTTACAAGCTTGTTGAAATAAGGTATAGCTGTATATTCGTTTTCAAAAATCAGGAAATCAGAGAAGATTTAAGATATGTTGTTCTGACAGAACATTATAGATACAATTTGGAATACAAGAAACGGAAATGGGATGATGTCGCATTTTTAGAAAGAAGAAATCCGCAGTTTCATGACGGCAACGGAGAGCAATGCGATTATCAAGCCGTTGATGTTTGGTATCATGTTTACTTAACTCGCTTTTTGACGGATGAAGATCTTTCAGCTTTGCGTGAATATAGAAAGCGTTACATGATCAGAGGGCAAATACATATAATTATTTTTCTGCTTTCTGTAATCTTTCTTTTGATATATTTGCTTTTTCTTAGATAAATAATTGACAAACCGAGCGAATTAATCAACAGCACTGCACAGCTATTAGGGAATGCGTGCCAATATTTTTTCAATCTTCGTGGGCTGTTGATATCTACCCATACTGCGAACTTTTTCGCTATTCACTTTTACTTATTACTTTGAGCGAAGCGAAACTAACCCCTCAGTCACTTCGTGACAGCTCCCCTGCAGGGGAGCCTGCGGACGGGTTCGTGTGGTGGCTGCCCTTTGTGCCGCTCGCGCGACAGCGGTGCGTCGAGGTCGCCGTACCCTACAAAATCAGACTTTATTATTGGGTGCAAGCGAGGTAATTAACCAACAACACCGACTCCGCATATTCTTATAGTAAATGAATATGCGGAGGTATTTTTATGCCCGATGTCTATCTCAGTCCTTCAACTCAGGACTATAACCCCTACATAATCGGCGGGAGCGAGAAATACTACATGAATCTCCTCGCCGACGCAATGGAGCCGTATCTCGCCTCAAGCGGGATAAGCTACGGCAGGAACGACCCGAACGGCAACGCCGCGGCGGCTGTTGCACGCGGAAACAGAGGAAACTATCGGCTCTATCTCGCCCTGCACTCAAACGCCGCGCCCGAGATATATGAGGGTATGCTGCGCGGACCCGATGTCTACTACTATCCGACGAGCGCGCAGGGAAAGCGTGCGGCGGAGATAATCGCGAACGGACTGCGCGAGATATATCCCGAGCCGGAGCTTGTGAACACGCGCTCTTCAACGGAGCTGCTTGAACTCAGGCGGTCGAAAGCCCCTGCGGCTTATCTCGAGCTCGCCTACCACGACAACGAGCAGGACGCGCGGTGGATAGCCGACAACATCGACGCGATAGCCGAAAATCTTGTCATAAGCATTGCGGATTTTCTCGGCGTGCAGTACTATCCGCCCGTTTTCCCCGCCACGGGTACCGTTAGCACACGGGGCGGGGTTCTGAACGTCCGCCGTGCGCCGAATATGACCTCCGCCGTTATCGGCACTCTCCCCAACGGACGCACCGTAAAAATAATCGGCGCACTCAACGGGTGGTATGCCATCGACTTCGGAAACACAACAGGTTATGTTTCGGCAGGAAACATCAGCAGAAACTGACACAGTTTGTACACAAAATTGACATATTCATACACTTATCCGATTTTTTCCGACGGCGTTTGTATAAAATGCAGATTTTTAAACTTTTCCTTGCTTTTACCCCCAAAAAGCCCTATACTATTATTGTATTTTCACCGAACTTTTCTTTAGGGGGAACGAGGATTTGAAGCTGCTTGAGGAGCGCATAATTGCTGACGGCAAAGTGATCGGGGACGATATTCTCAAGGTGGATATGTTTCTCAATCACCAGATCGACGTGCACCTTCTTCAGGAGATCGGCAAGGAGTTCAAGCGCCGTTTTGACGGGTGTAATATAAATAAAATTCTGACTATCGAAGCATCGGGCATAGGGATCGCGTGCATAACTGCGCAATATTTCTCTGTGCCTGTTGTTTTTGCCAAAAAAGGCGCACATAAAAATGTGGGCAGCAATGTCTACTCCTCCGTTGTCCACTCCTTCACAAAGGGCACGGACAGCAACGTTACAGTGTCTAAAGATTACATAAACAAGGGCGACAAGATACTCATCATCGACGATTTCCTTGCAAACGGCGCCGCCGTTTCGGGGCTTATCGATATAATCAACCAGGCGGGCGCCGAGCTTGTGGGCGTCGGCATCGCCATTGAAAAAGGCTTCCAGCCCGGCAGAAAGGTTCTCGAAGAGAAGGGCGCGAGAGTCGAATCCCTCGCCATCATCGAGAAGATGGGCAACGGAACAATAACATTCAAAGAACAGGACGACTGAGTTATTTTTTCCCGTGCAGGACTGCGGGATAAATATAAAAATTTTTTTGGAGGTAAGTCAAAAAATGAAGAAATTCACAAGAATCCTCGCGATCGTTCTTGCGCTCGCCACCATTTTCAGCTTTGCAGCTTGCAGCAGCAAGGACGGCGGCGAGAAGAAGATGAAGGTTGGTTTCATCTTCCTTCACGACGAGAACTCAACTTATGACAAGAACTTCATCACCGCAGCTGAGGAAGCTTGCAAGGAGCTTGGCGTTGAGATAGTCAAGAAGACCGGCATCGACGAAAATCAGGCTTGCTACGATGCAGCGGCTGACCTTGCTGATCAGGGCTGCTCCGTTGTTTTCGCTGACAGCTTCGGCCATGAGAGCTTCATGATCCAGGCTGCCGAGAAGTATCCGGACGTTCAGTTCTGCCACGCTACCGGCACCCAGGCTCACACCAAGGGTCTCAAGAACTTCCACAACGCTTTCGCTTCCATCTACGAGGGCCGTTACCTTGCAGGTATTGCCGCAGGTATGAAGCTCAACGCTATGATCAAGGAAGGCAAGTTCGAGGCTAAGGACGCTAAGATCGGCTATGTCGGCGCATTCCCCTATGCAGAGGTTAAGTCCGGCTACACCGCATTCTTCCTCGGCGTAAGATCCGTCTGCAAAGAGGCCACCATGGAAGTCCAGTTCACCGGTTCCTGGTACAACGAGGCCAAGGAGAAGGAAGCTGCTACCCTGCTTATCGGCAGAGGCTGCAAGCTCATCAGCCAGCACGCCGACTCCATGGGCGCTCCCACCGCTTGCGAGAGCGCAGGCGTTCCCAACGTCTCCTACAACGGCTCCACTCTTGACGCTTGCCCGAACACCTTCATCGTTTCCTCCAGAATCAACTGGGTACCTTACATGAAGTACATGATCGAGTGCGTCAGAGACAACAAGGCTATTGACACCGACTGGTGCAAGGGCATCAACGAGGGCGCTGTCGAGCTGACCCCCATCAACGAGAAGGTCGCCGCTCCCGGCACTGCCGAGGCTATCAAGGCTGCCGAAGAGCAGTTCAAGGCCGGCACTCTTCATGTTT